>NZ_JARAWX010000011.1:0-281212 GCF_033793585.1 Streptomyces sp. MI02-7b
GCCTCCTGGCCCGGCTCCGCCGCCACGACCGCCGGGGCCTGCTCGGCGACCGCGGCCGCCTCCGCCGCCTGCGGCTCGGTGGCCGGGGCCGCGGCCGGAACGACCGTGACGACCTCCGCCGTGGCGTCGGGCGAACTCACCGGGGCGGTGACCCGCCGCGACGCGCGACGGCGGGACCGCCGGCCGGCCGCCGCCTCGGCCTCCGCCGGGCTGCTGAACCACTCGTCGTCCGCGCCCATCGCGGGCACCAGGTCGGCCTCGGTGACCGCGGCCGGCTCCAACTCCGGGAGTTCCTCGGTCTCGTCGGCCTCGGCCTCGATGACACCGGCCGCCTCCGCGGCCGCCGACTCCTCGCCGCCACCGCGACGGCGCTTGCGCTTGCCGCCGCCGCCGACCGCCGTGGCCTGGTCCATGTGCACGATGACGCCGCGTCCGTTGCAGTGCACGCAGGTCTCGGAGAACGACTCCAGCAGGCCCTGGCCGACCCGCTTGCGGGTCATCTGCACCAGGCCCAGCGAAGTGACCTCGGCCACCTGGTGCTTGGTGCGGTCCCGGCCCAGGCACTCCAGCAGACGGCGCATGACCAGGTCGCGGTTGGACTCCAGCACCATGTCGATGAAGTCGATCACGATGATGCCGCCCAGGTCGCGCAGCCGCAGCTGACGCACGATCTCCTCGGCCGCCTCCAGGTTGTTCCTGGTGACCGTCTCCTCCAGGTTGCCGCCCTGGCCGGTGAACTTGCCGGTGTTGACGTCGATGACCACCATCGCCTCGGTCCGGTCGATCACCAGCGAACCGCCGCTCGGCAGCCAGACCTTGCGGTCCAGCGCCTTCAGCAGCTGCTCGTCGATCCGGTACGTGGCGAACACGTCGACCTCGGAGCTCCAGCGGCTCAGCCGGTCGCCGAGGTCCGGCGCGACGTTCGTGACGTAGTCGTGGATGGTCTCCCACGCGGTGTCGCCGCTGACGATGACCTTGGTGAAGTCCTCGTTGAAGATGTCGCGGACGACCCGGACGGTCATGTCCGGCTCGCCGTACAGCAGCGACGGCGCGTTGCCGGTCTTGGCCCGCTTCTGGATGTCCTCCCACTGCGACTGCAGCCGCTCGACGTCGCGGCGCAGCTCGTCCTCGCTCGCGCCCTCGGCGGCGGTGCGCACGATGACGCCCGCGTCCTCGGGGACGATCTTCTTGAGGATCTGCTTCAGCCGGGCGCGCTCGGTGTCGGGCAGCTTGCGGCTGATGCCGGTCATCGAGCCCTCGGGCACGTAGACCAGGTAGCGGCCGGGCAGCGAGACCTGACTGGTCAGGCGGGCGCCCTTGTGGCCGATCGGGTCCTTGGTGACCTGCACCAGGACCGGCTGGCCCGACTTCAGGGCCGCCTCGATACGGCGCGGGCCGCCTGCCATGCCCAGCGCCTCGAAGTTGACCTCACCGGCGTACAGCACCGCGTTGCGGCCCTTGCCGATGTCGACGAACGCGGCCTCCATGGACGGCAGCACGTTCTGGACCTTGCCCAGGTAGACGTTGCCGACGTAGGAGGTGGCCTGCTCCTTGTTGACGTAGTGCTCGACGAGCACGCCGTCCTCCAGGACGCCGATCTGCGTCCGGTCGCCGTTCTCGCGCACGACCATGACGCGCTCCACCGCCTCGCGGCGGGCCAGGAACTCGGCCTCGGTGATGATCGGCACCCGGCGGCGGCCCTGCTCGCGGCCCTCCCGGCGGCGCTGCTTCTTGGCCTCCAGACGCGTGGAGCCCTTGATGGACTGCACCTCGTCGACCGGCTCGGCCGCCCTGCGGGGCTCACGGATCTTGACGACCGTGCGCTCGGGGGCGTCCTCGCCCAGGGTCTCCTCGCCCGGGCCGTCACCGCCGCGACGGCGACGGCGACGGCGACGGCGGCTGCTCGTGCTGTCGCCGGTGTGGTCCTCGTCGTCCTCGGCGTCCTCGTCGGCCTCGTCGTCCTCACCGGCGGCGGCCTCGTCGCCCTCGGCGACCTCGCCGCGACGGCGGCGGCGGCCACCGCGACGACGGCGGCGCGACGGACGGTCGCCCTCGTGGTCGTCGTCCGCCTCGTGCTCGTCGGCCTCCGCGTCGGCGTCGTCGTGAGCGTCGTGCTCGTGCTCGTCGGCGGGCTCCTCGGCGATCTCGCCGCGGTGCGTGTCGCCGGTCTCGGTCACGACCGCCTCGGCGGGCTCGCCCCGGCGGCGACGGCGACGACGGCGGCCGGCGCTCTCGGCGACGGGGAACTCGTCGGCGTCGTGCCCCTCGGCGGAGTCGCTCTCGGGCTCGTCCTCGTGCTCGGCGGGCTGCTCGGCCTGCGGCCGCTCCAGCGGCGCGACACCGGGGGCCTGGAACACCGGCGCCTGGAACACCGCCATCGGCGGGCGGGTCGCGCGGCGGCGGCCCCGCGACGGCGCGGGCGCCTCCTCGACGGCGGGCTCCTCGGCCACGGGCTCCACGGCCGACGGCCGCTCGGCGGCACGCACCTCGCTCTGTACCTCGACGACGACGCTGCCCGCGGGCACGCCGAAGGCCTCCGCCACGGCCTCGACGGCCTTGGCGCGCGCCTCCTCGACGGTGTCGCCGTACCCGCGGATCTCGTACGCGTCCTCGACCTCGACGGCCCAGCCGGACCCGTCCTGGATGGCCTTGGCCGTGTAGCTGCGACGCTGCGGGGCGGCGGCGGGGGCCTCGGAGGCCTCCGCCTGCGCGGTCGCCGCCTCCTCCTCACGCGGCGCGAGCGCGCCCGGCTTGAGGCGGCGCGAGCCGTCGTCGGCCGCGAGGAACGACGCGGCCGGTGCGGCACGCTTGCGGCTGCGGCGCGCCTTGGGCTGCTCCGCCTCCTGGGTCTTCTCCGCCTTCTCGGCCCTGCCGCGCCGGCTGCCCGCCGGCTCCTGCAGCGCCTTGGCGGGTGCGTCCGCGGCGGCCGCGATCTCCGCGGGAGCCGGGGAGGCGTCCGCGGCCGGCTCGGCGACCGGCTCGGGGCTGGCCACCTTCCGGGTCGCACGACGCCGTGTGCGCGCCGGGGCGGCGGACGGCTCGGCCTGCTCCGCCGCAGGCGGGGTCTCCGCGTGCAGCGGCAGGTCCGCCTGAAGTTCCTTGGCCTGCGTGTCGGCGGCCTCGGCGGGCGCCTCGGCCGCGACCGGCTCGGGGCTGGCCACCTTCCGGGTCGCACGACGCCGCGCACGGGGCGGGGCCGCGGACGGCTCGGCCTGCTCCGCCGCCGGGGTCCCGGCCGCGGGCGCGGTCTGCGGGGCGGTGTCCTCGGAGGCCTCGGCGGTCTGCGCCGGTGCGGCCGTCTTGCGCGTGGCGCGACGGCGGGCCGGGGCCGGGGCGGTCTCCGCCGCGGCTTCCGGCGTCACATCGCCCGGCGCGGTCTCTTCCGGCCGGCTCTCCGGCGCGACGGCCTTGCGCGTCGCCCTGCGGCGGGTGCGTGCGGGTGCGGCCTCGGTGTCGGCGGGGGCCTCGGCCGGTATGGCCGGAGTCCCGGCAGGCGTGTCGGCCGCCTCGGGGGCGTCCACGGCGCCGGCGGGCGGACCCGCGGGCCGTGAGGCCGCGCGGCGCCGGCGGCGCGGAGCGGCCGTCGCCTCGCTGTCGGTGCCACCGGTGCCACCGGTGGCAGTTCCAGGGGCGCCGTTCTCGGGCGCCTCGTTCGGCTCGTTGTTCTCGAGCATGCGGGCATTTCTCCCGTCACGCTCCCGGGCGCCGCGCCCTGATCCGGTCCACGGCGGCCCGCGTCTTCGCGGTGCCGCCGCCCGGGGGCGCGGGCGCCACACGGGAGCTGTCGTATCGCTCGTCGGCACCGCCCTGACGGGCCGACGAAAGTCTCGTCTGATGCGTACTGCCGGTTCCGGGTCGCCCCGGACGCCTCGGCGGCACAACGACGGCAGTCCTACGCTGAGCCTTCCGGTACCGTCGCGGCATCGCGGTCAGGCGCGAGCGGATCGGTCACCGTGCCGGTCTCCTCGTCGAGCGGCCCCTGCGCCAGCCTGGTCACCGCTGCGGGGACCGGCGGCGCGAGGTCGGCCACCGCACGGAGGCCGGACAGGACGTCGTCGGGTCGCACGGCAGGTGTCAAATGCCGAACAACCAGCCGCAGTATCGCACAAGGTGCTGGCCCAGGCCTATCGGCACCCTGTTCGATGTCGCCGCCATGGGCCCCGGCGACCTGCGGGTCCACCACTTCGAGCCGGATCACGGCGTCGCGCGCGTCGAAACTGCGCACGCCGTTCTTCGTCATCCGCTGGACCTCGACGGTCCCGGCGGCGAGGAACGCGGCCACCGCACGTTCGGCGTCGGCCTGCTCCACACCGTCCAGCCGCAGCTGCCACACCGACGCCTCCAGCCGCTCGGCGAGGCCCGAGGTGCGGGCCTCCACGGCGTCGACGACGTCGAGACCGCCCGGAAGCGACTCGTCCAGCAGCAGGCGCAGTTTCTCCGGCTCACGGGCCTCGGCGAGCGCGATCTCCAGGTACTCGGCCTCGCTGCCGACGCCGGTGGGTGCGGCGTTCGCGTAGGAGACCTTGGGATGCGGGGTGAAACCGGCCGAGTACGCCATGGGCACCTCGGCACGCCGCAGCGCCCGCTCGAATGCGCGCTGGAAGTCGCGGTGGCTGGTGAACCGGAGGCGGCCGCGCTTGGTGTAGCGCAGTCGGATGCGCTGCACCGCGGGTGCGGGCGGCGGGCCTTCGGGCTGTCGCTTGCCCAGTGTCGTTCAGTCCCTCGTGCGTCTGGTCGCCCCGAGTGGGGCTGCTTGTCGTCTTCCAGGTTACTGGGGGTTCCGGACTTCCGAATCCGCACGCCGCACCACGGGCCCCGCACACGGCCCCGTGCCCCGTGTGCCGTCGGGTGTCCGCCCCGCACCATGCGCCCGACGTGCACCACGCGCCGCCGAACGCGCACCCGGGCCGCCCACGTCACACCCGGTAACGCATCTTGCCCCCGGTGGCGCCCTCCAGGACCCCGCCGTTGGCCTCGATGACCTTGCGCGAGGCCACATTGCCGGCGTCGCAGGTGACCAGGGCGGGATCGAGGCCGAGTTGGCGGGCCAGCGGCAGGGCGGCGCGGAGCATGGCCGTCGCGTGCCCCCGGCGCCGGGCGGACGGCCGGACGTCGTAGCCGACGTGGCCGAGCAGTTCACCCCAGGGCGGGGTCAGTTGCGGGCGGACGGAGAGCCGGCCGAGGAAGGCGTCGCCGTCCACGTACCAGTACGTCACGCACAGGTCGACCGGATCGCGGGTCGGGCCGCGCACGCTCGCCACGTGCTCGGCGAAGACCGCCGGGTCCCGCCAGCGGCCGCCGTACTCGCGAAGCGCGTTCCCGATCGCCGAGATCTCGCCCCGGGCGCCGCGCCCCTCGGCCCGGAACTCCTCCATCGCGGCGACGTAGGACGCGTGGACGGCGGTGGTGGGACGCACGAGTGAGGGCGGCACGGCCTCAGTCTGCGTCACCTGCGGGCCGACCACTCAGCCGGGCACGTCCATTCGTTGGGTACCGACGACCGACAGCAGGCGCAGTGCCTCCTCGGCCGGCGATCCGGGGTCTGCGGTGTAGATGACGACGTGCTGGTCCCGGTCGGAGAGGTCCAGCACGTCGCAGTTGACGGTGACCGCACCGACCAGCGGGTGGCGCAGCGTCTTGCGCAGGGTCAGCTCGCCGGTCACGTCGTGGGACTCCCACAGTCGGGTGAACTCCTCGCTGCCGGCGAGGAGTTCGGCCACCAGGCCGGACACCTCGGGGTCGTCGGGGTAGCGGGCGGCGGCGGCCCGCAGCCGGTGGGTGGAGAAGCGGGCGAAGGCCTCCACGTCCGACAGCCCGTACAGCCGGCGGTCCCCCGTCCCGAGGAACAGACGGCGCACCAGGTTGCGGTCGCGTCGCGGCAGGGCGGAGAAGTCCTCCAGGAGTGCGGCCGCGAGGTCGTTCCAGGCGATCACCTCGTACATCGCGGACATCACCATCGCGGCGGCGTCGGGGAGCCGGTCCAGCAGGTCGAGGATGCTCTGCCGCACCTCCCGCGGGGGTCCGGCGGGCGGCGCCGCGGGGGCGCCGAGGGCGAGGTGGTGGAGGTGGTCGCGCTCGGCGTCGGACAGGCGCAGGGCGCGGCTCAGCCCGGCCAGCACCTCGCGCGACGGGCGCGGCGCCCGGGCCTGTTCCAGCCGGGTGTAGTACTCCGTCGAGATGAAGGCCAGTTGCGCCGCCTCCTCGCGGCGCAGCCCGGGTGTGCGGCGCCGCGTGCCGGCGGGCAGGCCCACCTCGGCGGGGCTGATCCGCTCGCGGCGGCTGCGCAGGAAGTCCCCCAGCTCTCGTCTGTCCACCCCTCCAGTGTGCGCGGGCCGGCCGGGCCCAGCCAGGTACCGCCCGTGCCTGGATGGGCGGCGCGGCCGGCCGCAGGCTCGCCGGTATGAACGAGACGACAACGACCCTCACCTCCACCACCGCAACCGGGCAGGGCCTGCTGGCCGGCAAGGTCGCCTTCGTCACCGGTGCCGGACGGGGCATCGGCGCCGCCGCGGCCCGGCTGTTCGCCCGCGAGGGCGCCACGGTGGTGCTCGCGGCCCGTACCGAGACCCAGCTCAAGACGGTGACCGAGGAGATCCGCGCGGCGGGCGGCACCGCCGACCACATCGTGTGCGACGTGGCCGACGCCGCGAGCGTGCGCGCCGCCGTCGACCGCGTCGTGGACCTGCACGGCCGTCTCGACGCCGCCTTCAACAACGCCGCCACCATCGTGCCGCCCGGCCCGATGGACCGGGTCGCCGAGGAGGACTTCGACCGCGTCTACGCGGTGAACCTGCGCGGCACCTGGCTGGCCATGGCGGCCGAGGTCGCCGCGATCCGGGCCACCGCGGGCACCGGCGCCATCGTCAACAACTCCAGCGTCGGCAGCTGGGGCGCCAATCCGGAGCTGCCCGTCTACGGCGCGCTGAAGCGCGCGGTCAACAGCCTCACCGAGTCCGCCGCCGTCACCTACGGACCCGAGGGCATCCGCGTCAACGCGGTCGCCCCCGGTACCACGCTGACCGAGATGATCCGCGAGTGGGAGCACGCATCCCCCGGCCTCGTCGAACGGCTGGGCGCCGCGACCCCGCTCCGCCGCGCCGCCGAGCCCGCCGAGATCGCCGAGGCCGCCGCCTGGCTGCTCAGCGACCGCGCCTCCTTCGTCACCGGCGCCGTTCTGCGCGTCGACGGCGGCATCCGCGTGTGACTTGACGGGCACACGCCGCGGGCCGGCCCCGGAGGACCGCCGGGACCGGCCCGCGACCCGCCTCACGCGGTGACGGCGGCCGTCTCCGCGTTCGGGTCGGCGCCCTCCAGGTACTCCTCGGAGATCTCCTTCGGCCCGAAGGGCCAGACCTTCTCGTACGCCGCCCAGCCCACGAACGCGACGCAGCCCAGGGCGACCCACGCCAGGGACCATTCGATCGGGTGGCGACCGGGGGCGTTGGTGTCGGCGTACCCGTAGATGACGAGCCAGCCGACGAGCGCGACCAGCCCCGGGAGCGGGTAGAGCCACATCCGGTAGGGCCGGCGCAGCCCCGGCTGGCGGCGGCGCAGCACGGTGACGGCGAGCACCTGGGCGAGTGCCTGGACGATCACCATGACCGCGGTCAGGAGCTGGATCAGGGTGGCCAGGTCGGTGTGGCGGCCGATGAGGAAGCCGATGCCCGTGACGACGCCCATCGTGACCAGTCCCAGCACCGGGAAGCGGTGCTTGGCGTGCAGCCTGCCGTAGGGCCGGAAGAAGACCCGCTCGCGCGCGGCGTCGTACGGCACCCGCGAGCCCCCGAGGAGCCCGGCGAAGACCGAGGCGAAGGCGGTGACCAGGATGAGCACGGTGACCACCTGGGCGGCGCCCCTGCCCCACGTCTGCTCCAGCACGGCGGAGGCCACGGACGAGGAGGCGATGTCGCCGGGATCGGTCATGCGGTGCCAGTCCACGACACCGAGGGTGCCGATCTGCAGCAGCAGGTAGATCGCCATGATGCCGAGGATCGAGAGGACGATGGAGCGCGGCAGGGTGCGGCCGGGATCCTTCACCTCGGCGCCCATGTACGCGGTGGTGTTGTACCCGAGGTAGTCGTAGATGCCGATGGTCAGGCCCGCCGCGAAGCCGGTCCAGAAGTGAGTGCTCGTCAGCTCGAAGGCGTGGGCGGGGTAGGTGAACGCCTGGTGCGCGTCGAAGTGCGTGAACGCCGCGACGATGACCAGCAGCACCGAGGCGATCATCACGCACCACATGACGGCGGTGAGCCGGGCGATGTACTCGATGCCGCGCCACAGCAGCAGGACGACCACCGCGATCAGCCCGAGCCCGACGACGTCGCCCGTGGTCCTGCCCATGTCCGGGGCCAGGTAGCCCAGGTACTGGACGAAGCCGACGACCCCGGTGGACATGATCAGCGGGATGAAGAGCATCGCCGTCCACACGAACAGGAACGGCATCAGCTTGCCCGTGCGGTACTGGAACGCCTGCCGCAGATACACGTAACTGCCGCCGGAACCCGGCATGGAGGAGCCGAGTTCGGCCCAGACCAGGCCGTCGGCGAGGGCGAGCACCGCACCGGCGACGAACCCGATGACGGCCTGCGGACCGCCGAAGGCGGCCACCATGAGCGGGATGGTCACGAACGGGCCGATGCCGCACATCTGGCTCATGTTGATGGCGGTGGCCTGGAACAGGCCGATGCGTCGGACGAAGCCGCCTGCGGGGGGTGCACTGCCGGCCATGCGGGCCTCCGTGGGCTGGAGAGCGGGGGACGTCGGGTCATCGCCTGGGCGCCGGGGCGTGATTAAGTTAAGTACCTTTACTTAGGGCGTCAAGGGGTCCCGCCGAGGTGCATGAGAATGGTCCGATGAGCGGCAGCGACAGGGGCCCCGAGCCCTGGAACCAGCAGCGCCAGCGCAGCACCAACGAACGGCTGCTGCTCGACCGGCTGCGCAGCGAGGGCCCCGCCTCCCGCGCCCAACTCGCCCGCGGGACAGGGCTGTCCAAGCCGACCGTCTCCAGCGCCCTGGCCTCACTGGAACAGCACGGCCTGGTCCGCGAGGCCGGCCGGCACGTCCCCCGTCGCGGCCGCGTCGCCGTCCTCTACGAACCCGACCCCGCCGCCGGTCACGCCCTCGGCATCGACATCGGCCGCGCCTGGCTGCGCGTCGCGCTCTGCGACCTCGACGGCACGGTCGTCGCCCGCGCCGACGCGCGCAACCGCGCCCGCAGTTCCGCCGCCATGGCCGAGCTCGTCGTCGCCACCGCGCGGGGCGTGGTCGCCGACTCCGGCGTCGCCCCCGGCGATGTCGCCCACGCCGTGGTCGCCACCCCCGGGGTCTACGACGCCGAACAGCGCCGCGTGCGCTACGCCATGCACCTGCCCGGCTGGGGCCGCGCGGGCCTCTTCGACCGGATGCGCGAGGAACTGGGCGTCCCCCTGTCGGTGCACAACGACGCCAACCTCGCCGCGCTGGGCGAGTACACCTTCGGCGCCGGGGCGGGCAGCCGGCTCTTCGTCTACGTGATGATCGGCACCGGCCTCGGCATGGGCGTCGTCGCCGACGGCAGGCTGTTCACCGGCGCCCACGGCGCCGCGGGCGAGATCGGCTTCCTGCCGTGGCCCGGCCGACACAAACCGGACATCCTGGAGGACGCCGTCTCCGGCGACGCCGTCGTCCGCTCCGCCCGCGCCCTCGGCATGACCGGCCCGCTCACCGCCAAGAAGGTCTTCGACGCCGCCCGCGCCGGCGACGCCGCGGCCGTCACCTCCGTCCGCCAGGAGGGCGAGCGGCTCGCCCACACCGTCGCCGCCGTCGCCGCCGTCCTCGACCCCGACCTCGTCGTCCTCGGCGGCGGCGTCGGCCACAGCGCCGACCTCCTCCTGAGCACCCTCCGCGAGTCCCTGCGCGGCCTCACCCCGCTGCGGCCCCGCATCTCCCCCAGCTCCCTGGGCGAGGACGCCGTCCTCCTCGGCGCGGTCGCCACCGCCCTCGACCACGCCCGCGACGTCGTCTTCGACCGCCGCACCGCGCGCGACTGAGGCCGCCCGGACGGCCGCGGGCCCGGGACACGGCGGTTGCCGTGTCCCGGGCCCGCGGGCGTGATCCCGGTTTCCGGGGGCGCTACTTGACGACCGTCAGCGGCAGCAGCTTCTTGCCGGTCGGGCCGATCTGGATATGGGTGTCCAGCTGAGGACACACCCCGCAGTCGAAGCACGGCGTCCAGCGGCAGTCGTCGACCTCGGTCTCGTCGAGGGCGTCCTGCCAGTCCTCCCAGAGCCAGTCCTTGTCCAGGCCGGAGTCCAGGTGGTCCCAGGGCAGGACCTCCTCGTAGGTGCGCTCGCGGGTGGTGTACCAGGCGAGGTCGACGCCCTGCTCCGGGAGCGTCTTCTCGCACATGCGGGCCCAGCGGTCGTAACTGAAGTGCTCGCGCCAGCCGTCGAAGCGGCCGCCGTCCTCGTAGACGGCGCGGATGACGGCGCCGACCCGGCGGTCGCCGCGGGAGAGCAGGCCCTCGATGATGCCGGGCTTGCCGTCGTGGTAGCGGAAGCCGATGTTGCGGCTGTACTTGCGGTCGCCGCGGATGGCGTCGCGGAGCTTCTCCAGGCGCGCGTCCGTCTCCTCGACGCCGAGCTGCGGGGCCCACTGGAACGGGGTGTGCGGCTTGGGCACGAAGCCGCCGATCGACACCGTGGCGCGGATGTCGTTCTGGCCGGTGACCTCGCGCCCCTTCTGGATGACGTTCTTCGCCATGTCGGCGATCTGCAGGACGTCCTCGTCGGTCTCGGTGGGCAGACCGCACATGAAGTACAGCTTCACCTGGCGCCAGCCGTTGCCGTAGGCGGTGGCGACGGTGCGGATCAGGTCCTCCTCCGAGACCATCTTGTTGATGACCTTGCGGATGCGCTCGGAGCCGCCCTCGGGGGCGAAGGTGAGGCCGGAACGGCGCCCGTTGCGGGTGAGTTCGTTGGCCAGGTCGATGTTGAAGGCGTCGACGCGGGTGGACGGGAGGGACAGGCCGATCTTGTCCTCCTCGTACCGGTCGGCGAGGCCCTTGGCGACGTCGGCGATCTCGGTGTGGTCCGCGGAGGACAGCGACAGCAGGCCGACCTCCTCGAAGCCGGTCGCCTTCAGGCCCTTGTCGACCATCTCGCCGATGCCGGTGATGCTGCGCTCGCGCACCGGGCGGGTGATCATGCCTGCCTGGCAGAAGCGGCAGCCGCGGGTGCAGCCGCGGAAGATCTCCACGGACATGCGCTCGTGCACGGTCTCGGCGAGCGGGACCAGCGGCTGCTTGGGGTACGGCCACTCGTCGAGGTCCATGACGGTGTGCTTGGACACTCGCCACGGCACACCGGAGCGGTTGGGCACCATGCGGGCGATCCGGCCGTCGGCCAGGTACTCCACGTCGTAGAACTTCGGCACGTACACCCCGCCGGTGCGGGCCAGCCGGAAGAGCAGTTCGTCGCGGCCGCCGGGGCGGCCCTCGGCCTTCCAGGCCCGGATGACGTCGGTGATCTCCAGCACGGCCTGCTCGCCGTCGCCGATCACGGCCGCGTCCAGGAAGTCGGCGATCGGCTCGGGGTTGAACGCCGCGTGGCCGCCCGCGAGGACGACCGGGTCGTCCTCGGTGCGGTCCTTGGCCTCCAGCGGGATGCCCGCGAGGTCCAGGGCGGTGAGCATGTTCGTGTAGCCGAGCTCCGTGGAGAAGCTGAGGCCGAGCACGTCGAAGGCCTTCACCGGGCGGTGGGCGTCCACGGTGAACTGCGGGACGCCGTGCTCCCGCATCAGCGCCTCCAGGTCCGGCCAGACGCTGTAGGTGCGCTCGGCCAGCACGCCCTCGCGCTCGTTGAGCACCTCGTAGAGGATCATGACGCCCTGGTTGGGGAGGCCGACCTCGTAGGCGTCCGGGTACATCAAAGACCAGCGGACGTCACAGGAGTCCCAGTCCTTCACGGTGGAGTTCAGCTCTCCGCCGACGTACTGGATGGGCTTCTGAACGTGGGGGAGAAGCGCTTCCAGGCGAGGGAAGACCGACTCGACAGGCATGAAAGGTGTCTTTCGTGAGCTGGCAGGGTGGTGACCATTCAGCGTAACGCGTCACGGTCGGCTCCCCCGCCGCCCACGGGTCCCCGCCTCCGGCCGGGGAACCCCCGCGGGAGGCGGTGGCTCACCCCGCGAGGCTGCCGCGGTCGGCCTTCTTCCAGGCCTTGGGCAGTGCGTCCTCCGCCGTGTCGGCGAGGTCGCGTTCGAGCTGGAACATCACGCCATAGGGAAACGTGTCCTCGCCGGCCGTGCGGGCGTCCTCGGCGAGGCGGACGACGGCTTCGCGGCAGATGACACTGTCCTGGTGCTCGCCCAGGAGCTGCTGGACGGACTTCATGCGCTTGGTGTGCTTCTTGGCGGGCTTGCGGAGGCCGGGGGCGGCCTGGGCGGCCTCGCTGCTGTAGCGGGCGCGCTTGGCGGCCTTGCGGGCCTCGTGGAGGGCGAGGTCGCGCTCGTGGCCCCGGTCCATGGCGAGCGCGGGCTCGACGCGCTTGCGCAGGCGGCTGTGGTCCCGGCTGACGGCCTTGGCGGTGGCCTCGGCCGCCGGTGCGCCGGCGCGGTCGAGGTACGGGGGGCCGGCGAGCAGGGACTCGAGCGTGTCGAGCAGCCGGAAGTAGCGGGGCCCGCCGAGTTCCCGCAAGAGCTCCGCGCGGGCACCCTCGTGGACGGGGGCGTCGCCCCCGACGCGTTCGGTCAGGTCGTCGGCGACAAGGTCGCCGGGCAGGTCGTCGAGGCGGTCCCGGAGGCGTTCCGCGAGCACCTCGCGGTCGCGTTCCAGGCCGAGCACTCCGGCCAGCCACTTGAGTTCGTCGCCGATCGGGTCGGTGGCCCGGCGGTCGAGTTCGCGGCGGAAGCTCTTCAGGGCGCTGCGCAGCCGCCGGGTGGAGACCCGCATCTGGTGCACGGCGTCCGCCTCGTCGCGGCGGACGGCGGGGTCCCAGGCCGCGATGGCGTCGACCTGCTGGTGGACGTAGGTCATCGCCACGTCGCCGACGGTGTCGACGGACGCGGGCGGCGCGGACGGCCGGGGAGCCGCCGCCAGGCGGTCGCCGAGGGCGCGGGCGAGTTTGGAGGGGCTGTCGGAGCGTCGCAGCCCGGCCTTGGCGAGCCGTTTCTCCAGGGCGTCGAGCAGCGCCGTGCCGCCGTGGACGAGTTCGGCCTCCACCTCGTCCCAGGTGGTCTCCGAGGTGGGGTGCCCGCCGCTGTCGAGGACGGCGGCGGTGACGTGGTCGCGGGCGATCTCCAGCAGCGCGTCGCCGTGGGCGTCCAGCAGCCGGACCCGCTCGCGCGTGGTGCGCAGCCGCACGACGGGGACGAGTTCCCGGCCGCGGACGACGACGGCGATCTCGTCGGCCAGAGCCGCGGGGACGCGCGGGCCGCCCTTGCGTCCCTGCTTGCCGAGCGGCGCGTGGACCTCGGTGCGCGTGTCGGCGAGGGTCGTGGGGAGCTTCAGGTGCCAGCCCGCGTCGTCGCCCCCGCTGCGCCGCCGCAGGGTGACGCGCCGGGTCGCCAGGCGCAGGTCGGGGGTGTCGTAGTAGATCGCGTCGAGCTCGGCCGGTTCCATGACCCGGACGGACGCCACATCCGGCAGTCCGTCCAGGTCCGGCTCCCGGCTGCGCCCGGCGGCCTCGTACTTGCGCTCGGTCTCCGCGACACGCTTGCCCATGTCTGGACGGTAATCGGGGGTTGGGTGTGCCGCAATGGTGCGCTCACCCGGCGGGCCGGGTCAGGCCGACATGGGGCGTTGCATCTTCACTGCCTGGAGGAGCCCGACCGCGACCCAGACCGCGAACATCGAGGATCCGCCGTACGAGACGAAGGGCAGCGGCAGACCGGCGACCGGCATGATGCCGAGGGTCATCCCGATGTTCTCGAAGGCCTGGAAGGCGAACCAGGCCACGACGCCGGCGGCGATGATCGTGCCGTACAGGTCGGTCGCGTTGCGCGCGATCTTGCAGGCCCGCCACAGGACGACGCCGAGCAGGACGATGATGAGCATGGCGCCGACGAAGCCGAGCTCCTCCCCCGCCACGGTGAAGACGAAGTCGGTCTGCTGTTCCGGCACGAACTGGCCGGTGGTCTGGCTGCCGTGGAACAGGCCCTTGCCGAGCAGTCCGCCCGAGCCGATCGCGATGCGCGCCTGGTTGGTGTTGTAGCCGACGCCCGCCGGGTCGAGGGCGGGGTTGGCGAAGGCGGCGAAGCGGTCGATCTGGTACTGGTCCAGGACGCCGAGCTGCCACACCGCGACGGCGCCGCCGGCGCCCGCCGTGATGAGGCCGAGCACCCAGCGGTTGGAGGCGCCGGAGGCGAGGAGCACACCGAGCACGATGACCGCCATGACCATGACCGAGCCGAGGTCGGGCATCAGCATGACGATGGCCATCGGCAGTATGGCGAAGCCGAGGGCCTGGGCCACGGTGCGGTGGTCCGGGTGGAGCCGGTCCCCGGCGTCCACCCGCGCGGAGAGCATCATCGCCATGCTCAGGATGATGGTGAGCTTGGTGAACTCGGACGGCTGCAGCGAGAAGCCGCCGCCGAGCACGATCCAGGCGTGCGCGCCGTTGACCGTCGACCCGACCGGGGTCAGAACGGCCAGGACCAGCAGGACCGAGATCGCGTACAGCACCGGCACCGCCCCGCGCAGCCGGCGGTGGCCGAGCGCCACGGTGCCGGCCGCGAGGCCGAAGCCGATCGCGGTGTTGAGCAGGTGCCGCAGCAGGAAGTAGAGCGGGTCGCCGTGGGTGAGCTCGGTGCGGTTGCGGGTCGCCGAGTACACCAGGGCGGCGCCGATCATCGACAGCGCGAGCGCCGCGCCGAGCAGGACCCAGTCCATCCGGCGCACTATCGAGTCGCGCGCCATGAGCTTGCCGAGGGCGCCCCGCTCGGGGGTGAAGCGCCGCATCGTGTAACCGCTCGTGCTCATGCCCCGTACCTCCTGCCCAGCAGGAACCTCTCGGTGCGGTCCGGCGGCAGCGCGGCGGCGGTGAACACGGCGTCGCCCGGGGCGGACGGCAGGGCGGGCAGGTCCCAGGCAGCCTTGCGGGTCTGGATCGTGCCGTCCGCGGTGATCTTGGGCAGCGCGGTCTCGGGGTGCGGGAGCAGCGCCTTCCTGTTGTCGATCGACCCGTCCTTCTGGACGCCGTACATGGCCTCGTAGATGGCACGGACGGCCGGACCGGAACCACCGGAACCCGTACCACCCTGGGAGATCGTCATGATGACCGCGTAGTCCTTGGAGTACGTCGTGAACCACGAGGTGGTCTGCTTGCCGGCGACCTCCGCGGTACCGGTCTTGGCATGCAGGGTGATCTTGTCCTGCGGCCAGCCGTTGAAGCGCCAGGCCGCGGTACCGCTGGTGACGACGCCTTCCAGGGCCTGGTTGATGTACTTCAGGGTCTTCGCGCTCGCCGGGGCCTGCCCCGTCACCTTCGGCTTGATCCTGGTGATCGTCTTGCCGTCGGCGCTGATGATCGCCTTGCCGATCGTCGGCTGGTACAGCTTGCCGCCGTTGGAGATGGCCGAGTAGATGCGGGCCATCTGGATCGGGGTGACGAGCGTGTCGCCCTGGCCGATGGCGTAGTTGACCGAGTCACCGGCACGCATCACGTAGCCGTCGACGCAGTTCTCGCGCGCGATCTGGCTCGCGTAGTCCTGCTTGTCGCTCTTGGCGACCTTGCACCAGTAGGTCTTGTTGGCCTCGTAGTAGTCGCGCTTCCACTGCCGGTCGGGGATGCGGCCGGTGACCTCGGAGGGCAGGTCGATGCCGGTGACCGAGCCCAGGCCGTACGCCTTGGCGGTCTTGTAGAACCAGTCCGCGGGGTGCTTCTTGGGCTTGGTGCCGCCGTCCTTGAGCCACTGGTCGTAGGACAGGTGGTAGAAGACGGTGTCGCAGGAGATCTCCAGCGCGTGCGCCAGGGTGATCTCGCCGGCGCTCTCGCCCTCGAAGTTGTTGAAGACGCGGCCGCCGATGGTCATCGACGACGGGCACGGGTAGTGCCCGTCGATGGAGTAGCCGGCCTTGACCGCGGCTGAGGTGGAGATCGCCTTGAACGTCGAACCGGGGGCGGACTGACCCTGTATGGCCCTGTTCAGCAGCGGGAAGTTGGACTTCTTGCCGGTGAGCTTGGCGTAGTCCTTGGCCGAGATGCCGCCGACCCAGACGTTGGGGTCGTACGTCGGCGCGCTGGCCATGGCGATGACCTGGCCGGTGTGCACGTCCATGACGACGACCGCGCCGGAGTCCGCCTTGTAGTAGCTGCCCGTGACGGTGTCGAAGGTCTTGCGGGCGACCTTCATCGCCTGGTCCAGTTCCTTCTCGGCGACCGCCTGGACACGCGCGTCGATGCTGGTCACCAGGTTGCTGCCGGGCACGGCGGGGGTCTCGCCGGCCTTGCCGATGACCCGGCCGAGGTTGTCCACCTCGTAGCGGGTGACGCCGGCCGTGCCGCGCAGCTGGGTGTCGTACGTGCGCTCCAGACCCGAACGGCCGATCTGGTCCGAGCGCAGCAGCGACCGGCCCTCCTTCTCGGCGTCGGTGATCTCGTCGTCGGTGACGGGCGAGAGGTAGCCGAGCACCTGGGAGGCGTTGGCCCCGAACGGCGAGGTGTAGCGGCGCACGGCGGTGGGTTCCGCGGTGATGCCGGGGAAGTCCTCGCGGCGCTCCATGATCTGCAGCGCCTGCTGGGTGGTGGCCTCGTCGGTGATGGGGATGGGCTGGTAGGGCGAACCGTTCCAGCACGGCTTGGGGGTCTGCGAGTCGCAGAGCCGCACCTTCTTGCGGACCTCGTCCGGCTGCATGTGCAGCACCGACGCCAGCCGGGTCAGTACCGCCCGGCCGTCGTCCTTCTGCTTGAGCAGGTCGGTCCGGCTGGCGGAGACCACCAGGCGCGTCTCGTTGTCGGCCAGGGGCACGCCCTTGGCGTCCAGTATCGCCCCGCGCACGGCGGGGGTGACGACTTCCTGGACGTTGTTGCTGTTGGCCTGCGCGGTGTACTGGTCACCGTCGCGGATCTGGAGGAACCACAGGCGGCCGCCGAGGGTGAACAGCAGCGACAGCACGAGGATCTGCAGGACCACCAGCCGGATGGTGACGCGGGGCGTGCGGCCGGTCTCGGGGATGTTGCTCACAGCCGTCGCCCTCCCTTGGCGACGCTGCCCACCTTGCCGAGCAGGCTCGGGCGCTGCCCGCCGATGCGGGCGCCGAAGCCGGACGCGGAGGCGTCGTCGGCCAGCGGGTCGTTGTCCAGGCGCCGGGCCAAGCCCATGATCCAGGGCACGGTGAACGGCGCGAGCAGCAGGTCGTACAGGGCGGCGGTGAACAGCAGCTTGCCCAGGCCCACATGCTGCGCCGCGGTGTCGCCGACGAGGGCGCCGACGGCCGCGTACAGCACGGTGGAGCCGATGGCCGCGGCGACGACCACGAGCATCGGCCGGGTGGCCGAGCGCAGTTGGCCGCTGTCGGGCTTGGCCAGGCCCGCGGCGTAGCCGATGACGCACAGCACGAGCGCGTAGCGCCCGGCGGCGTGGTCGGCGGGCGGGGCGAGGTCGGCGAGCAGGCCGGCGCCGAACCCGATGAGGGCTCCCGCGACATGGCCGTACGTCAGTGCGAGGCCGAGGACGACCAGGAGCAGCAGGTCGGGCACCGCGCCGGGCAGGTGCAGCCGGGCCAGGACGCACACCTGGATCACCATGGCGGCGACCACCAGGCCGGTGGAGAGCAGCACGCGCTTCATCGGATCTCCTCCTGCCCGTCGAGCGAGGACTGCGGGGACCCGGAGGGGCTGCCGCTCGGCGTCACCGTGACGGTGACCGTCGGGATCGGCTTCGGGCCCGCGGGCAGCACGGAGTCGCGGGGGTCCTTGCGCGGGCCCTGGATCACGACGCCGACGATGTCGAGCTGGGTGAACCGGACGAACGGGGTGACCTCGACGGTGCGGGTGAGGCCGCCGCCCGCGCGCTCGACCTTGGTCACGGTGCCGACCGGGACACCGGGCACGAACGGCTTGCCGGCCTGCGAGCCGAAGGTGACCAGCCGATAGCCGTTCCGCACGTGGGCCTTGCCGTTGAGCAGTTGCACCTGCATGGGGCGGTTGCCCTGGCCGCTGGCGAAGCCGAGTTCGGAGGACTTCTCCAGGCGGGTGCCGACGGTGAAGTCCGGGTCGCAGGCGAGCAGCACGGTGGAGGTGGACGGCCCGACGGTGGTGACCCGGCCGACCAGCCCGTCGCCGTTGATGACGGTCATGTCGCGCTCGATGCCGTCGTTGGCGCCGGCGTCGATGGTGACCGTCCAGGAGAAGCCCTGCGCGGCTCCTATGGCGATGACCTGTGCGCCCTTGACGCGGTACTGGCCGGCCCCGGCGGTCTTGAGCAGCTTGTCGAGTTCGCGGGCGCGGGCGCGCGTGGCGTCCTTGCTGCCGAGCTGCTGCTTCAGCTCGGCGTTCTCCCGCTCCAGTTCGCTGATCCGGCTGCTGCGGCCGCCGGAGTCGCGTACCGCGTCCACCGCGTTGTCCACCGGATCGACGGCCGCCGCGACCCCGTTCTCCACGGGGCCGAAGACGGCGGACGCGGCGGACCGGGCACCGTCCAGCGGTGAGTCCTCTCCCCCGCGGATGTCGACGGTGATCAGCGCGAACGCGATCGCCACCAGCAGCACCAGCAGAAGCCGGCTCTCTCGTGTGTCCCTCACGGGGGCCAGTCCGTGCCTTCCTCGTCAGAGCGTGTGGGCCGTGGGCCCGTTGTGCCGTGCCGGAGAGGAGAACGATCCGGCGTACGGGCGGGAGTTCGCCCGTACGAAGGATCGTGCGAACTCACCTGCGCGGCTGCGCGTCCAGGACCTGCTGGAGCGCCTCGAACTCCTCGACGCACTTGCCGGCGCCCAGCGCCACGCAGTCGAGCGGGTTCTCGGCGATGTGGATGGGCATGCCCGTCTCGGCGCGCAGGCGCTCGTCCAGACCGCGCAGCAGCGCGCCGCCGCCGGCCAGGACGATGCCGCGGTCCATGATGTCGCCGGACAGCTCGGGCGGGCACTTGTCGAGGGTCGTCTTGACCGCGTCGACGATGGCGTTGACCGGCTCCTCGATGGCCTTGCGCACCTCGGCGGCGGAGATGACCACCGTCTTGGGCAGACCGGAGACCAGGTCGCGACCGCGGATCTCGGTGTGCTCCTCGTCGTCGACGGAGAAGGCCGAGCCGATGGTGAGCTTGATCGATTCCGAGGTGCGCTCGCCCAGCAGAAGGCTGTACTCCTTCTTGATGTGCTGGATGATCGCGTTGTCCAGCTCGTCGCCCGCCACCCGGATGGACTGCGCGGTGACGATGCCGCCGAGCGAGATGACGGCGACCTCGGTGGTGCCGCCGCCGATGTCGACGACCATGTTGCCGGTCGCCTCGTGGACCGGGAGCCCGGCGCCGATCGCGGCCGCCATCGGCTCCTCGATGATGTGCACCTGGCGCGCGCCGGCCTGAGTGGCGGCCTCGATGACCGCGCGGCGCTCGACGCCGGTGATGCCGGAGGGAACGCAGACCACGACCCGCGGACGGGCCAGGTAGCGCCTCTTGTGGATTTTGAGGATGAAGTAGCGCAGCATGCGCTCGGTGATCTCGAAGTCGGCGATCACCCCGTCCTTGAGAGGACGGACCGCGACGATGTTGCCGGGGGTCCGGCCGATCATCTTCTTCGCTTCGGAGCCGACCGCGAGGATGCCGCCCGTATTGGTGTTGATGGCGACGACGGACGGCTCGTTGAGGACGATCCCGCGACCCCTGACGTACACCAGCGTGTTGGCAGTGCCGAGGTCGACAGCCATGTCACGGCCGATGAACGACATGTTGTTCGCCATGAGGGTACGTCTGGCCTTCCCGAGCTGGAGCAGTGTGGGGGTGAGCACGGCGGGGCGCTGAGCGCGAAGCCTGAGGAGCGGAGATTCCATCCTAGTCGCGCCTGCCGGGGCGCGGGGTCAGGGATCCGCCGCCATTGTCGTCAGAACGCACACCCGCCCCCGGCAATGGTGACGCCGTGTCGGCGGAATTGGTTCCCCCGTACGACCGGCATATGCCGCGAGGTGGCCGGGAAATTTCCGGCCACCCATTGCGCTGATCGGGCGTCAGCGGGGAATCCGGGGCGAACGACGGGACGGATCAGGCCAGACCGGGGAAGAAGATCTTGATCTCCCGCTCGGCGGACTCCTCGGAGTCGGAGGCGTGGATCAGGTTCTCCCGGACGATGGTGCCGAAGTCGCCGCGGATCGAGCCGGGCGCGGCCGCGATCGGGTCGGTCGGGCCGGCCAGCGCGCGCACGCCCTCGATCACCCGCTCGCCCTCGACCACCAGGGCGACGGACGGACCGGCCGCCATGAACTCCATCAGCGGCTCGTAGAAGGGCCGGCCCACGTGCTCGGCGTAGTGCTGCTCCAGGACCTGCCGCTCGAGCGTGCGCAGCTCCAGCGCGGTGATGCTCCAGCCGGCCTTGCGCTCGATGCGGCCGAGGATCTCGCCGACCAGGCCGCGACGAACGGCGTCCGGCTTGAGAAGGACGAGGGTGCGCTGCGACACGGTGTGACTCCTATGTGCGGGGTAGCGGGTACGACGACATTACCGGGCGCCGGTGTGCGCCACGGCCCACCCCCTCGGCACTGGTCAGGCCGTCCGCGCCGCCCGGGCCGCCTTGGCCTGGTCGACCTTCCGGCCGTAGTGGACGGCGGCCCACCACAGCGCGGCGAAGACCAGGCCGAGGAAGAACATCACCGGCAGGACGAGCCCGCTCAGGACCAGTCCTGCCTGGAGCACCCAGCCGACCGTCAGACCGCCGCGGCGGCCCAGCATTCCGCAGAGCAGCACGCACAGTGCCATGGCGACACCGCAGACCGCCCACACGCTGCCCGCCGACAGGTCCGGCTGTTTCATCGCGACCAGCCCCGCGAAGCCGATCACGAAGAATTCACCGATCAGAGTGCTGGCGCACAGGGTCCGCATCCGCTTTGTTCCGCTTCTCGCTCGTCACTTGCGGCCCAGCAGCAGCCGGGCCTCTCCCACGGTGACCACCGATCCGGTGATCAGTACCCCGGCGCCGGAGAACTCCCCCTGCTCCTCGGCCAGTGTGACCGCCGCCTCGATGGCGTCGTCCAGCCGCGGCTCGACCTGCACCCGCTCGTCGCCGAAGACCTCGACCGCGAGCGCGGCCAGTTCGTCCACGTCCATCGCGCGAGGCGTGGAGTTCTGGGTCACCACGACCTCCGCGAAGACCGGCTCGAAGGCCTCCAGCAGCCCGCGCACGTCCTTGTCTCCGCTGGGGCCGACGACGCCCACCAGATGGGTGAAGCCGAACGCGTCCGCCAGCGAGCCCGCGGCCGCCCGCGCGCCCGCGGGGTTGTGCGCCGCGTCCAGCACCACGCTCGGGCTGCGGCGGACGACCTCCAGCCGGCCCGGCGAGGTGACGCCCGCGAAGGCCGTACGGACGGTGTCGACGGCCAGCGTGCGGTCGTGCTCGCTGCCGATGCCGAAGAACGCCTCCACGGCGGCGAGCGCCACGGCCGCGTTGTGCGCCTGGTGCTCGCCGTGCAGCGGCAGGAACACCTGCTCGTACTCGCCGCCCAGGCCGCGCAGCGTCAGCAACTGCCCGCCGACCGCGACCTCACGGTGCACGACGCCGAACTCCATGCCCTCCCGGGCCACCGTCGCCCCCACGTCCACCGCGCGCTCCAGCAGCACCTGCGCGGCCTCGACCGGCTGCTGCGCCAGCACGACGGTGGCGTCCTTCTTCACGATCCCGGACTTCTCCACCGCGATCTCCCCCGGCGTGGAGCCGAGCCGGTCGGTGTGGTCCAGCGAGATCGGGGTGACCACCGCGACGGTGGCGTCGATGACGTTGGTGGCGTCCCAGCTGCCGCCCATGCCGACCTCGACGACCGCGATGTCGACCGGCGCGTCGGCGAAGGCCGCGTAGGCCATGCCCGTCATCACCTCGAAGAACGACATGCGGTGCGGCTGCGAGCCGTCGACCATCTCCACGTAGGGCTGGAGGTCGCGGTAGGTCTCGATGAACGTCTCCGGCGCGATCGGCCGCCCGTCCAGGCTGATGCGCTCGGTCACCGACTGCACGTGCGGACTGGTGTACCGGCCGGTGCGCAGGTCGAAGGCGAGCAGCAGCTGCTCGATCATGCGCGCGGTGCTGGTCTTGCCGTTGGTGCCGGTGATGTGGATCGAGGGGTACGCGCGCTGCGGCTCGCCGAGGATGTCCATCAGGGCCGTCATTCGGTCCAGCGACGGCTCCAGCTTGGTCTCCGGCCAGCGGCCGGCCAGCTCCGTCTCGACCTCGCGCAGGGCCTTGTCCAGCTCCGGGTCGGCCGGGCGGCCGGGGACGTCGTCCTCCTGGGCCACCGGTCCCCCGGCCCGCAGGGTGCGGCTGCCCGCCTCGATGACCGCGAGGTCGGCCTCGCGGACGGGCCCGGCCTCTTCGTCCTCCTCGTCGTAGCCGCCGTCGTCGGCCTCGGCGTTCAGGCCGAGCGCGGTCAGCGGGTCGGAGAGGGGTGACTCGTCATCGAGGTCGTGGTCGGGGTCGTGGCCGTTGCCGGGGCGCGAAGTACTCACACCCCCAGTCTACGAACCGGGCGGACCGGTCCGGGCCGTGGGCGGGCGGCACGCGCCCGCCCACGGCTCCCGGTCATGCCTGCGGCAGGGACGCCAGCTGGGCGGTGATGCGGGCGATGTCCGCCTCGGCCGTCTCCAGCCGGGTGCGGATCTTGGCGACGACCGGGTCCGGGGCCTTGGCCAGGAACGCCTCGTTGCCGAGCTTCGCCGTGGCCTGCGCCTTCTCCTTCTCCGCCGCCGCGAGGTCCTTGGCGAGCCGCTTGCGCTCGGCCTCGACGTCGATGACGCCGGACAGGTCCAGGGCGACCGTGGCGCCCGCGACCGGCAGGGTGGCGGTGGCCGCGAAGCCCTCGCCCTCCGGCTGGAGGCGCAGCAGCTGGCGCACGGCGGCCTCGTGGGCGTCCAGACCGGTACCGGCCAGGTCCAGGCGGGCCGGGACCTTCTGGCCGGGCTGCAGGCCCTGGTCGGCACGGAACCGGCGGACCTCGGTGACCAGCGACTGGACGGCCGCGATCTCCCTCTCGGCGGCCGCGTCGCGGAAACCGGAGTCCCGCGGCCACTCGGCGGTCACGAGCGTCTCGCGGCCGGTGAGCGTCGTCCACAGCGTTTCGGTGACGAAGGGGACGACCGGGTGCAGCACCCGCAGCAGCTTGTCCAGCACCTCGCCGAGCACCCGCCCGGACACCTCGGCGGGTCGGCCGCCCGCCATGAAGGTGGTCTTGGACAGCTCCACGTACCAGTCGAAGACCTCGTCCCACGCGAAGTGGAACAGGACGTCGCTGAGCTTGGCGAACTGGTAGTCGTCGTAGAGCGCGTCGACCTCGGCGACCGTGGAGTCCAGCCGGGACAGGATCCAGCGGTCGGTCGCCGACATCTCCTCCGGAGCGGGCAGTTCGCCCTCGACCGTGGCGCCGTTCATCAGCGCGAAGCGCGTGGCGTTCCAGATCTTGTTGGTGAAGTTGCGGGAGCCCTGGACCCAGTCCTCGCCGATGGGCACGTCGGTGCCGGGGTTGGCACCGCGCGCGAGCGTGAAGCGCAGCGCGTCGGAGCCGTACTTGTCCATCCAGTCCAGCGGGTTGACGACGTTCCCGAAGGACTTCGACATCTTCTTGCCGTTCTGGTCACGGACCATGCCGTGCAGGGCGATGGTGTGGAACGGCGGGGTGCCGTCCATCGCGTACAGGCCGAACATCATCATCCGGGCGACCCAGAAGAAGAGGATGTCGTAGCCGGTGACCAGGACGGAGTTCGGATAGAACTTCGCCAGGCTCTCGGTCCGCTCGGGCCAGCCGAGGGTGGAGAACGGCCACAGGCCGGAGGAGAACCAGGTGTCCAGGACGTCGGTGTCCTGCGTCCACCCGTCGCCGGCCGGGGGCTGCTCGTCCGGGCCGACACAGACGACCTCGCCGTTCGGCCCGTACCAGACCGGGATGCGGTGGCCCCACCACAGCTGGCGCGAGATGCACCAGTCGTGGAGGTTGTCGACCCAGTCGAAGTAGCGCTTCTCCATCTCCTGCGGGTGGATGGCGACCCGGCCGTCGCGGACCGCGTCCCCGGCGGCCTTGGCCAGCGGGGCGACCTTGACCCACCACTGCATGGACAGCCGCGGCTCGATGGTGGTCTTGCAGCGCGAGCAGTGCCCCACGGAGTGGGTGTAGGGGCGCTTCTCGGCGACGATGCGGCCCTCGGCACGCAGGGCGGCGACGATGGCGCTGCGCGCCTCCAGCCGGTCCAGGCCCTGGAAGGGGCCATGGGCGGTGATGATCGCGTGCTCGTCCATGACGGCGAGGTTCGGCAGCCCGTGGCGCTGGCCGATCTCGAAGTCGTTGGGGTCGTGCGCCGGGGTCACCTTGACGGCGCCGGTGCCGAAGGCCGGATCCACGTGCTCGTCGGCGACGATCGGGATACGGCGGCCGGTGAGCGGCAGTTCGATCTCGGTGCCCACCAGGTGGCGGTAGCGCTCGTCCTCGGGGTGGACGGCGACCGCGGTGTCGCCGAGCATCGTCTCGGCGCGGGTCGTGGCGACGACGATCGACGCGTCGCCCTCGCCGTAGCGGATGGAGACCAGCTCACCCTCGTCGTCCTGGTACTCCACCTCGATGTCCGAGATGGCGGTCAGGCAGCGCGGGCACCAGTTGATGATCCGCTCGGCGCGGTAGATCAGCTCGTCGTCGTAGAGCTTCTTGAAGATGGTCTGGACGGCCTGGGAGAGGCCCTCGTCCATGGTGAAGCGCTCGCGCGACCAGGCGACGCCGTCGCCGAGGCGGCGCATCTGCCCGGAGATCTGGCCGCCGGACTCCGCCTTCCACTGCCACACGCGCTCGACGAAGGCCTCGCGCCCCAGGTCGTGCCGGGACTTGCCCTCCTTGGCGAGTTCACGCTCCACGACGTTCTGGGTGGCGATGCCGGCGTGGTCCATGCCGGGCTGCCACAGCGTCTCGAAGCCCTGCATGCGCTTGCGGCGGGTGAGGGCGTCGATCAGCGTGTGCTCGAAGGCGTGGCCGAGGTGGAGGCTGCCGGTGACGTTCGGCGGGGGGATGACGACGGTGTACGGCGGCTTGTCGCTCTTGGCGTCCGCCTCGAAGTAACCGCGCTCTACCCAGCGCTCGTACAGGGGCCCCTCTACCTCGGCCGGCGCGTACTGGGTCGGCAGTTCGGGGGTCACGCTGTTCGGCCCGCTCGCGGCGGCCTGCTGAGTGTTGTCGGTCACGGCGCTCAGTTTACGGGCGCGGCCGCCCCGCCAACGAATCCGGTGGCGCCGGGGCGGACGCGCGGGACCGGACGCCCCGGAGGGACATCCCGGAGGACGGCCCGACGGATGACCGTGCACAGACAAGGGTAGGGGGATCCACGGGCGTCCGGCGCACTGCCTCCCGGCCGTCGCACCGCGGGACGTACGGCGGGGCCCACGCCGGGTGGGGCGCGGCGGAACGCCGGGACGGACGGTGAAACGGTCGCACTACGCCGCCGGTTCGCCCCCGCGCGACGGCAAACGGTCACCCGCACGGTCTTGTTACCGATCCCTGACGGACCGGAGGTGAAGACGGGTTGAACAGTCGCCAGGATGAGCACCAGACCGCAGTGGACAACGAGGGGACCTCCGCATGAGCTTCAACCAGCCGCCTCCGCAGCCGGGTTGGGGTGGCCAGCCCGGCTACGGCCAGCCCCCGCAGCCGCCCACGCAACCCCAGCCGCAGGTCCCGCCCGGCTACGGGGCCGCGCCGCAACCCGGTTACGGCTACCCGCCGCAGCCCGCGCAGCCCCCGCAGGGCGGCATCCCGCAGCAGCCCGGTGCCTGGGGCCAGCAGCCCGGCGCCTGGGGCCCCCCTCCCCCGCCCTCCGGCGGCGGCAAGGGCAAGGTGGCCGGCATCGTCATCGGTGTCGTGCTCGCGATCGCCCTGATCGGCGGCGGCCTGGTGTTCCTCCTGGGCGGCAAGGGCGGCGGCCTCGGCGGAGGCGGCGACTACACGCTGTCGATGCCGGCCACGCTGCTGAACGGCGAGTACGCCAAGGACCCGTCGAACGCCGCCAACTCCGGCCTCAGCAACGGCGAGTCGGGGAACGACGCCGGCATCAAGAGCGCCAAGACGGTCTCCGGCGCGTACAAGAACTCCTCGAACTCCCAGTTGGTGGTCTCCGGCGCCTACGGCGACATCAGCGACCCCGGCGCCGCCCTGGACGCCATGCTCACCGGCTTCAAGAACAGCGCCGGTTCCTCGACGGGGCAGGACCCCACCGAGCAGCACCCGGCCGGCTTCGACGGCGACGTCATGAAGTGCGGCACCTTCGGTTCCGGCGGGGTCACGTTCCCGTACTGCGCCTGGGCCGACGACAGCACGGTCGCCATGGCCATGAACATGAACCTGGACATCCTCGGCACCACGAAGGCCCCCTCGCTCTCCGAGTGGGCCGACAGCACCGTGAAGATCCGCGACGAGGTCCGCGTCAAGAAGTAGCACCGCACACACAGGTGAGGGGCGCCCGGCCCTCGCCGGGCGCCCCTCACCTGTGACGGATGCGGTGGAGCGCTACGCGCTCTTCTGCTCGCCCTTGCCGATGATGCGCGGCTCGCGCGGCACCAGGGTGGGGTTCACGTTGGAGTGAACGACGTCCTCGCTGATGACGACGCGGGCGACGTCCTTGCGGGACGGCACCTCGTACATGACCGACATCAGCACCTCCTCCATGATGGCGCGCAGACCCCGCGCGCCGGTCTGGCGGAGGATGGCCTGGTCGGCGATGGCCTCCAGGGCGCCGCGCTCGAACTCGAGCTCGACACCGTCGAGCTCGAACAGCCGCTGGTACTGCTTGACCAGGGCGTTGCGCGGCTCGACGAGGATCTGCAGCAGCGCCTCGCGGTCGAGGTTGTGCACGCTGGTGATGACCGGCAGACGGCCGATGAACTCGGGGATCATGCCGAACTTCACCAGGTCCTCGGGCATGACCTCGGAGAACTGGTCCGCGGCGTCCATCTCGCGCTTGGAGCGGATGGTCGCGCCGAAGCCGATGCCCTTGGCGCCCGCGCGGGACTCGATGATCTTCTCCAGGCCGGCGAAGGCGCCGCCCACGATGAAGAGCACGTTGGTGGTGTCGATCTGGATGAACTCCTGGTGCGGGTGCTTGCGCCCGCCCTGCGGCGGCACCGAGGCGGTGGTGCCCTCCAGGATCTTCAGCAGCGCCTGCTGGACGCCCTCACCGGAGACGTCGCGGGTGATCGACGGGTTCTCGCTCTTGCGGGCGACCTTGTCGATCTCGTCGATGTAGATGATCCCGGTCTCGGCCTTCTTGACGTCGTAGTCGGCCGCCTGGATCAGCTTCAGCAGGATGTTCTCGACGTCCTCACCGACGTAACCGGCCTCCGTCAGCGCCGTGGCGTCCGCGATCGCGAACGGCACGTTGAGCATCCGGGCCAGGGTCTGCGCCAGCAGGGTCTTGCCGGAGCCCGTGGGGCCCAGCAGCAGGATGTTGGACTTGGCGAGCTCGATGCCGTCGTCGTGACCGCGCCCGCCGTTCTCGCCGGCCTGCACCCGCTTGTAATGGTTGTAGACCGCGACGGAGAGCGCCTTCTTCGCCGGCTCCTGGCCGACGACGTAGCTCTCCAGGAACTCGTAGATCTCGCGCGGCTTGGGAAGGTCCTCCCAGCGCACCTCGGAGGACTCCGCCAGCTCCTCCTCGATGATCTCGTTGCAGAGATCGATGCACTCGTCGCAGATGTACACACCGGGCCCTGCGATGAGCTTCTTCACCTGCTTCTGGCTCTTTCCGCAGAATGAGCACTTGAGCAGGTCGCCGCCGTCACCGATGCGTGCCACGAGGTGCTTCCCCTTCGCCTGGGTCCCGTCAGTTCGACGAGTCCTGGTGCTTGCCTATCGACGGTACCTTGCCGCGCCCCCAGTGCGGGCCCCCCTTGGAACGACTGGGCCGTGACCTGCACAACCCTGCCGCCCCAAGAGGGGACTTTCGTGCCTCACGAGGCCCGGAAGGCCTCTGGCGGTCCTCAGACCGCGACGCTCGAACTCTTGCGAGTGGAGACGATCTGGTCGACCAGACCGTAGGAGAGGGCCTCCTCGGCGGTGAGGATCTTGTCGCGCTCGATGTCGTCGCGGATCTTCTCGATCGGAGTGCTGGAGTGCTTGGCGAGCATCTCCTCGAGCTGCGCACGCATGCGCAGGATCTCGTTCGCCGCGATCTCCAGGTCCGAGACCTGGCCGCGGCCGGTCTCGCTGTACGGCTGGTGGATCAGGATGCGGGCGTTCGGCAGCGCCATGCGCTTGCCGGGCGTCCCGGCGGCCAGCAGCACGGCCGCGGCGGAGGCCGCCTGGCCCATGCAGACCGTCTGGATGTCCGGCTTGACGAACTGCATCGTGTCGTAGATGGCGGTCAGCGCCGTGAAGGAGCCGCCGGGGCTGTTGATGTAGACCGAGATGTCGCGGTCCGGGTCCATCGACTCCAGGCACAGCAGCTGCGCCATGACGTCGTTGGCGGAGGCGTCGTCGATCTGGACGCCCAGGAAGATCACGCGCTCCTCGAAGAGCTTCGCGTACGGGTCGTACTCGCGAACGCCCTGGGAGGTGCGCTCGATGAAGCGCGGGACGACATAGCGGGCCTCGGCGGCGCTCGTACGGTCGTACATACCGCTGCCGGGGAAGTTCTGGGTGGTCACGTTCACCGTCCTGATGATGAGCAGTGGGCTGGGGTCGGTCCTGCGGGGCTGATCGGGCTCATGCCCGTCAGGCGCCCGTGCCGCCGCCGCCCGGTACGTTCACCGCGTGCGTGATGACGTCGTCGATCAGGCCGTACTCCTTGGCCGCGTCGGCGGAGTACCAGCGGTCGCGGTCGGAGTCGCGGGTGATCTCCTCGACACTACGGCCGGAGTGCTGCGCGATCAGCTCGGCCATGCGCTTCTTGGTGCGCAGGAGCTGCTCGGCGTGGATCTTGATGTCGGACGCCGAACCGGCGAGACCGGCGGACGGCTGGTGCATCAGGATGTCGGTGTTCGGCAGCGCGAAGCGCTTGCCCGGCGTACCGGCCGTCAGGAGGAACTGGCCCATGGAGGCGGCCAGGCCCATGGCGATGGTGACCACGTCGTTCTTGATGAACTGCATGGTGTCGTAGATCGCCATGCCCGCGGTCACGGAGCCGCCGGGGCTGTTGATGTAGAGGTAGATGTCCTTGTCCGGCTCGGCGGCAAGGAGGAGCAGCTGCGCGGTGATCTTGTTGGCGATGTCGTCGTCAACAGGCTGGCCGAGGAAGATGATCCGCTCGCCGAGCAGCCGGTTGTAGACCTGGTCGCCGAGGCCACCGATGGTCGGCTCGCCGGCGGCGGAAGGCATCGGAGTCGTCACGTATCCACCTGCTCGTTGTCGGACGGCGCTGAGCCGTCTCAGGGACTTCTCGTAGGGCACGGGCCCTCGTACTTACGGACCCTAACGCGCAGGTGGGGCCCAGCAATCCCCCACGCGAAACTGTTCGCTGTGAGCGCAGGCTCGCCCTACGCCGTGAGCGAACCCGAGCAGAACGGGCCCGGACGCGCGGGGCGTCCGGGCCCGTCGTACGACGCATCGGGCGGCGCGGGGCTCAGGCCTCGGCGTCGTCCTTCTTCGTCTCCGCGGCCTCGTCGCCGGTGCCGGAGGAAGCCTCGACCGTCTCGCCGGTCTCGTCCTCCTCGTCCTCCAGGTCGACGACCTCGCCGTTGGTGTCCTTGACCGTCGCGGCCTCGACCACCAGGGCCAGCGCCTTGCCGCGGGCGACCTCGCCCACCAGCAGCGGCACCTGGCCGCCCTCGACGACGGCCTGGGCGAACTGGTCGGGGCTCATGCCGGAGGAAGCCGCACGGCGCATGAGGTGCTCGGTGAGCTCCTCCTGGTTGACCGACAGCTTCTCCTTGGAGACGAGCTCGTCCAGCACGAACTGGGTCTTGATGCCCTTCTTCGCCTGCGACTCGATCTCCGCGTCGTACTCCTCGCGGGTCTTGCCCTCGCGCTCCAGGAACGTGTCCCAGTCCAGGCCCAGGGCCGGGAACTGGTGGTGCTCCAGGTTGTGCGTGCGGGTCTCGATCTCGTCGTTCAGGAGCTTCTCGGGCAGCGGGATCTCCACCAGCTCCAGGAGGGCGTCGAGCACCTTCTCCTGCGCCTGGGTGGCCTGGTCGTACTGCTTGATGCGCTCCTGGCGCTTGACGGCGTCGGCGCGCAGCTCCTCCAGCGTGTCGAACTCGCTGGCCAGCTGGGCGAAGTCGTCGTCCAGCTCCGGCAGCTCACGGGACTGCACGGAGGTCACGTCGACCTTGACCTCGGCCGTCCGGCCGGCCGCGGAGCCGCCCTTGAGCTCGGAGTCGAAGGTGGCGGTGCCGCCGGCCTCGAGGCCGGTGACGGCCTCGTCGATGCCGTCGAGCAGCTGGCCGGAACCGATGGTGTAGCTGACGCCGTTGGCGATGCCGTCCTCCAGCACCTCGCCGTCGACCTTGGCCTCCAGGTCCACGACGACGACGTCGCCGTCGGCGGCGGCGCGCTCGACCACCGTGGTGGACGCGAAGCGCTCGCGCAGCTGCTCGAGGGACTTCTCGACGTCCTCGTCCGACACCTCGATGGCGTCGACGGTGACCTCGATGCCGGAGTAGTCCGGGATCTCGATGACCGGGCGGATGTCCACCTCCGCGGTGAACTTCAGCTCCTCACCGTCGTTGAACTCGGTGATGTCGACCTCGGGCTGGCCCAGGACGTTGAGCTCGCCCTCGTTGACCGCCTCCGTGTAGAACTTCGGCAGGGCGTCGTTGATGGCCTCTTCGAGGACCGCGCCACGGCCGAACCGCTGGTCGATGACGCGCGCGGGGATCTTGCCCTTACGGAAGCCCGGCACCGTGACCTGCTGGTTGATCTTTTTGTACGCCGCGTCGAGGCTGGGCTTGAGCTCCTCGAAGGGCACCTCGACAGTGAGTCGAACCCGGGTCGGGTTCAGAGTCTCGACGGCGCTCTTCACGGTTGGGTCTCCTTGGGGGCTTTACGTTGATGGGCGGCCGCTCGGGGATCATGCGGATTCGGCAATGCGGCCGCATGCCGGGTGGCCAGCAACCCATCCTACCGGTACCACAAACGTGCAGCCGGGCCTCTCCGGCGCATGGCGCCGGGGACTGGTCGGGGTGGCCGGATTCGAACCGACGACCTTCCGCTCCCAAAGCGGACGCGCTACCAAGCTGCGCCACACCCCGTCGGTGCGACACGTAGAGTACATGCCCCCGCACACCCTGGCGCCCATATGTGCCGGTGCGCGGAGGCCAGGTCGATCGGCTACGATGCGGTGTGCCAGAATGACTGGCCGTTGCGGGCGTAGCTCAATGGTAGAGCCCCAGTCTTCCAAACTGGCTACGCGGGTTCGATTCCCGTCGCCCGCTCTGCAGGACGAAGGCCCAGGTCAGGAGAGGTTTTCCCCGGCCTGGGCCTTCGTCGTCCGCGGGGTGGATCAGGGCTGCCCGGCCGGAACCGTCTCCCCAGGCGCCTCATCGGTTCACGCGGTGCCCGTGCCGGTGCCGGACGCGAGCGTGTTGCCGCGTGGTGCTCCACGACGGCGGGGCGCATGTCCGATGGCACACGCCATTGGAGTGGTTCCTGCGCGGGTCGCACCCCGCGCTCCGGCGAAGGCGCGCCCGGTGAGCCGGTCCCGGGGATCTTCCGGTGCGACGCGACGACGACGGGCAGGACGCCCGCCGGACGGTCCCCGAGCGACGTGCGCCAATCGCGCCGCGATCGAGGTCGGCATCCTGACGGCACAGACCGATCGGCTCACCCCGTCGGGGCCGCAGAACGCTGCCATCAGAACGAGTGCCCTGCACCGCGGCGGCACGGTCTCCGCGACGGCGAATGCCTCCGGGATCGTCGCCCTGGACGGTGCCGCCGCACACCGCCCGGTGCCCCAGGTCGGGTTGACTGACCTGGGGCACCGGGGTGGTCACACTCGGGACGGATTCACGCCGTTCGGCGTGACATCACCCGCCGGACGAGGTCCGGGCTGCTTGCTCAGTCCTCGCAGGCATGTCCGGCCAGCAGGGGGGCGCGCCACTCCTCGTAGCAGCCCTTGTCCTCGCGGTCGTCGTGGCGCGGGGCGTCCTGGTAGTCGCCGTGGTCCGGGCGATCATCCTTGTCCTGGTAGTCGCCGTGGTCCGGGCGGTCGCCCTTGTTCGGGCGGTCACCCTTGTTCGGGCGGTTGCCGTGGTCCGGGCGGTCGCCCTTGTTCGGGCGGTCACCCTTGTTCGGGCGGTTGCCGTGGTCCGGACGGTTGCCGTGGTTCGGGCGGTCACCGTGATTCGGGTATCCGGGAAGTCCCGGGTATCCGGGGGGGCCGGCGGGTCCGGGCGGCCCTGCGGGTCCACCGGGCCCTGCGGGTCCACCAGGTCCAGCGGGTCCACCAGGTCCAGCGGGCCCTGCGGGTCCGGGCTGCCCGGGCTGTCCGGGAGGACCAGCGGGTCCTGCGGGTCCACCAGGTCCGGCCGGCCCTGCGGGTCCGGGCTGTCCGGGCTGTCCGGGCTGCCCAGTGGGTCCGGGCTGTCCGGGCGGCCCCGTCGGCCCCGCAGGCCCAGTCGGCCCCGCAGGCCCAGTCGGCCCCGCAGGCCCAGTCGGCCCGGTCGGCCCGGTCGGCCCGGTGGGTCCGGTGGGTCCGGTGGGTCCGGTCGGCCCTGCCACGCCGCAGACCGGCCTGGTGATCTTGTCGCTGATCAGGGTGACCGCGCCGTTGCGCGCCAGGAGCCGGCCCGCGATCGCCGCGTTGGCGCTGACGGAGATGGACGTCAGGGCCATGATGGTGCCCTTGAAGTCGGCGTTGGTCCCGATGGTGGCGGAGCTGCCGACCTGCCAGAACACGTTGCAGGCCTGTGCTCCGTTGATGAGTTGGACGGTGCTGCCCACGTTCATGGTCAGGGCCGAGCCGACCTGGAAGATGAACACGGCGTTGGGATCACCCTGTGCGTCGAGGGTGACGGTCCCGTTGACGGCGAGGTCCAGTGCCGCAGCGGCGGTGTAGACGCCGGGGAGGAAGGTCTGGGTGTCGAGCTGGGTTCCCGCGCTGCCGTCGGACGGCCTGCCGGCCGCGTCGTTGTAGGCGGTGGTCAGGTCGGACTGCGCCTGACCTGCGACAGCGTCGGTGATGTGCGTCGCTCCGACGACCACTCCGGGCGGAAAGCCCGTCACCGAGGTGCCGGGACTCAGTCCCAGGTCGCCGATGATGACGGTGGGCCCGGTATTGGTCACCGTAGTACCGGCCAGGACCCCGTAGGTGGTGGCCGTTCCCAGGCCGACCGCCGGGGGGGAGACGGCCTGGGCGAAGCTCGAAATCATGGTGACCATCGCCAGCGCCACCACTCCGGGCAGGGTGACGAGGGATGCTTTGAGCGCAGCACGTCTCCGGCCCCTGGCTATGGGGGCGGGCGGTATGGCAGTCAGTGCCATGGAACAAAACCTCTCTGTTCGCCGTCGAGCCAGGGGCCCCCGGGCAGGGGGATCCGAGCTTTTGAACTGAGATCGGGTCAGGCCGCAGCCCCCACGTGGCATCCAGACTCCGCGGGCTCACCGCCGAGGGGGACCAAAATGCACTTAACGGCCGAAGTGGCCACCAACCTTCTCTCAACGCCCAGATCGTATGGAACCGGCATATGCCGTGCATGGCGGTAGGGGGCCATAGGGGGTGCAGTTGGGCATTTATTCACACCGCTGGCCGTGCCCGCGCGCCCCCGACACGGCACACCGGTACCGCGTCGACAGGACGGCGCGTCATCACCTGTCGAAGCCGGCCTCGACCGCTGAACGCAGCAGGCGGACGCGCCGCCGGTGGCCACGGCATCGCGCTCGGGTTCCACTTCGGAGAAGGCTTGTGCCTGGCGCGGCGTGTGCCCGGAGCGGGCACCCCGGCACAGGGATCCGGGCGCGGCAAAGGCGCCCACCGCCACAGTGGGGCCTCGTCAGGGTGAGGCGCATCGGCCTCAGGGCGGGGAGATCTGAGCGGCAACGAGCGGATGCGGCCTGCGCGGCACCCGTCGAAGGCATGCGCTGTCAGCGGTCCCGCCCAGGAAAGGCGCGGAAGACCGATGACTTTCGGAGCCGGCCCTCGTCTACCGTGCGACAACCTCACAAGAGCGAGACAGGGAGCACGAGATGGCCACGGAACAGACGACGACCGAGGGTTTCTCCTACACGCTGGAGCGGACGTTGGAGGCTCCCGCGGCTGCGGTGTGGAGCGCCTGGACCGAAGCGGAGTCCTACGTGCAGTGGTCCTATGCCGCCCCCGGATCGGTCGAGTTGGACGTGCGGCCGGGCGGGACGTGGAAGGCGACGATGGTCACCCCGGACGGCGGGCAGTTCCCGTTGACCGGCTCGTACTCCGAGGTCGTCGAGAACCGGCGTCTGGTCATCGGCATGGACGTACCCAGGAAGGACGAGCCGGCGCTCATGACCGTCGAACTCGCCGAACAGGGTGCCCACCGGACCCGCATCGTGGTGGCCCAGACCTGCGACACCGCCGACGAGCGCGACGGCGCCGAGCAGGGCACCACCATGCTCCTGGACAGCCTGACGGCCTTCCTCAAGGCCGCGAACTGACACCTGCGGCCGAGCCGGTGCCCGATCATGGGAGGCCAGACCCGTCCCGCACGTCCGCCCCGCACGGCGGACGCCCAGGTCAGGGAGCTTCCCCCCGGCCTGGGCGCGCGTCGTCCCCCGAGCTGTGCGACGTGTCAGGCCCGGTCACCGCGGCCGTTCCGGATCCGTTTGCGGGGATGGGAGCGGCCGCCAGGACGACGCCTCCACCAGGACGACGATGCCGCTCAGGGCGAAGAAGATCGCGGCCCCGGTGGTGATGGTGCGGGACTCGGCCCTACTGGCGCTGTCGTACTGGGCGTTGGTCAATGCGACGCGCTCGCCCCGCGGGTCCGCAGCGTCCTTCCGGGTGACGTAGTGGACGCCGTGCGCGTCCGTCCGGACGTCCTCGCCGCCTCCTCCGGCGAGTCCCAGCAGGCACAGGGCGAACACCGCGCCGTAGAACCACTTCAGGCGTGCGGGCAGGTCCCACACGAACCAGAACAGGCGAACGCCGTTCCCCCGGCCGAGGATCTGCGCGGCGCCGCCGGAGGTCAGGGCACGTACAAATGCGGCGCCGCAGACCGGGAACACGAGGAGGAGGACGGCCATCGCGACGGCGTGGGGCACGAGGCGCGGGCCCGGCAGCCAGGTCGCGGCGGTGAGCAGCAGCGAGAGGACGCACAGCGCGCCGGCGAGAAGGAAGTGCACGAGACGGCCGCGCTCCAGCCCCAGCAATGCCCACAGGTCCACGGCTCAGGACGATAGGCCCGGGCATGATCGGCGTCCAGGGGGGGGACGGACAGACACCGCAAGTCGCCGCGGTCACTGGGTGGTTCGGCCCGCGCTCAGGGGCGCCGGGAGGGCTGCGCGAGCAGCGCGAACAGTGCCTCCAGCGTGCGGGTCAAGGTGGCCTCGTCGCTGCGGTTGAGGGCGGTGCTGCCGATCATCCTGCGCATCAGCCAGAATCCCGCGACGACCGAGAGGATCATCGCCGCGCGATCGGTGCCGCGCAGGTCCGGGGCGACGTCGAGCAGGTGGGCCTCGACGTGCTTCTCGATGCCGGTCCGCAGGATCTCGGCGGCGCGCGGGTTGGCCGCGGAACGCAGCATGAGCAGGAACGGGTCGAGGCTGTCGGCCTCCGGGTCGGTCCGGCGGACCAGTGCGGCGGCCACGTCGCGGGCGAGGGTGGCGGGGTCGCTGGTGAGGACGGTGCGCTCGGCCATGGAAGCCTCGACCACCTCGGCGAAGAGCCCTTCCTTGGAGCCGAAGTAGCGGTTGACCAGCATCGCCGTGACGCCCGCGGCCCGGGCGATGTCCCGGACGCCGATGCCGTCGTAGCCGTGGCGGGTGAAGCCCTCGATGCCGGCCCGCAGGATGGCCTTCTTGGTGGCGGCGGCGTCGCGGGGACGAGGTGCTGTCATGTGTACGACTGTAGACTGGCCGCATGTCTACAGTCGTATACATGAAGGGAAGGAAAGTGCGATGGATCTGGGACTCACCGGCCGCCGGGCACTCGTGACCGGCTCCAGCTCCGGACTGGGCGAGGCGATCGCCCGACTCCTCGCCGCCGAGGGCGCCGACGTCGTGGTGCACGGACGGGACGAGGACCGGGCCCGCAAGGTGGCGCGGGACATCGGCGCGGCCGCGGTGGCGATCGGCGACCTCGCCACGGATGGGGGCGCCGACGCGGTGGCCGAGGGCGCCGGCGCCGTCGACATCCTGGTCAACAACGCCGGCGCGTACGACCACGCCGACTGGGCCGACGCCACCCCGGAGGTGTGGATGCGGACGTACGAGATCAACGTGGTCTCCGGCGTGCGGATGATCCGGCGGCTGGTGCCCGGCATGCGCGAGCGCGGCTGGGGCCGGGTGATCCAGATCGGCGGCGGCCTGGCGTCGCAGCCGACGGCCCTGCTGCCCCACTACAACGCGACGCTCGCCGCGCGGCACAACCTCGCCGTCTCCCTGGCGCGAGAGCTGAAGGACACCGGGGTGACGTCCAACGTGGTCTCCCCCGGCGCGGTCCTCGTCGACTCGGTGGAGCGCCTGCTGACGGGCATGGCGGCGGAGCGCGAGTGGGGCGAGTCGTGGGAGGAGATCGAGCGCAACGCCGCTCGTGACTTCGTGCCCAACGACACCGGACGCTTTGGCCGTCCGGAGGAGATCGCGGGCGCGGTCGCGTACCTCGCCAGTCGCTACGGCGACTACGTCAGCGGCGCCACACTCCGCGTCGACGGCGGCACCATCCGGTCGGTGAACTGAACCGCCTCCTCAGTCCGCGACGTGGATCCCTGCGAATCCGGCCCAGTTGCGCCCGATGCGGCCCCAGCGCGGCGCGGCGGCGCCGGGTACGCCGGCCGGCGGGTCGTCGCGGAGCCGGCCGGTGAACAACGGGCGCAGATCGGTGTCGCGTTCGGCCCAGGCCGCGGAGAACTGGCTGCGGGTGACGCGGAGGCTGCTGTTGAGCTGGGCGACGGCCGCGCGGGCGCAGTCCTCGCGCCATTCGTCGCCGGACCAGGTCATCGACCCCGCGGGGGGTGCCACGTTGAGGGCGAGGCTCAGGAAGCACGCCGCGTTGTAGTAGACGAGGTAGCCCGCGGAGGCGCGGTTGGGCACGCGGTGCCCCGGCGCCGGGCCGGCGATCAGCGCCTCGCCGTGCGTACGGGCCTGCGGTCCCCGCCGCCGCCACGTTCTCGGCGCGGGGGAACCGTCGCCCGCGTGCCCGGCGCCGCGCCGGTGGTCGGCGTGGAGCATGCGGCGTATCCCCCAGTCCGGGCCGCCCCACAGCCGGCCCCACCGCGCCCACACGCCGCCCGTCACCTCCCTGGCCACCGTGACGAACGCCTCGCGCAGCCGGTCGGGATCAGGCTGGCGGTTCATCCGCAGTTCCTCGGCCGCCTCGGCGATGCGCACGGCCGCGAGGAAGGAACGGCGGCGGGTGCGCAGCGCGGGGCGGGGCCGCTCCATGGCGAACCACTGGCGCCAGTAGCGGCGTTCGCCGAGGTTGCGGCGGCCGAGGAGCCATGTGCGGGCGTAGCGGCGGACCATGGCCGACCAGGACAGGCGGTTCAGGAGCAGCCGCAGGTGCTCCCGGGAGTCGCGCTCGTAGTCCTCGGGCCGGTGATCGCCGCCCGCCCGGGCGCGGTTCTGCTCGGCGCAGGCGATGGACAGCCGGTAGGCGGTCTCGACGTGCTCGGGCCACAGCTGGATGCAGTCCTCGTAGATCTCGATGGCGTGCTGGATGTGGGCGGCGGGCTCCTCCGCGCCCCCGTCCTGGCCCATGAGCTCCAGGACGCCGGCCTGGTGCAGCCGGACGGTGAGGTTCCCGGGCACCAGCGCGGCGGCCTCCTTGTAGTGCCGCAGGGCGTGCCGGTAGTGGGCGCGCTCCTGGGCGGGGTCGCCGCGCTTCTTCGCGGCCAGCGCCTCCTCCTGCGCCCGGACCCCCATGCGGTGGAAGCGGTACGAGTCGTAGTCGTCGCCCCAGCTCTCCCAGCGCGGGATGCGGTCCTGGGAGCGCGGGTCGCCCAGGATCTTCACCGTGCAGTAGCAGGCGATCCGCTCGTACAGCCGCCGGTCGCGCCGCCGGACCTCCTCGTCCGTGGCGTCGGGTCCGATGTCCTCGCCCTCCATGATGGTGGCGGCCACCACGGTGTTCTTCGGCATGTAGAGGACGCGGACCGAGAAGCGGGGCGGTTTGTCGTCGGCCGACAGGCAGTGCAGCATCACGTGGTACGCCCGCGGGCGGAAGAGGGCGAGGCGCTTCATCACGTCCACCCAGCCGTGCGGTGAGGATGTCGTCTCCGGTGCCGGGTCGGGACCGGTGGGGGTGCCGCTGCCGGGGGTCAGGACGCGCGGGCCGAGCGCGTCGGCGGCCATGTGCTCCGTGATGTACGCGGCCAGTTCCCTGGTGCGCGCGGACTCCTGGTCGTGGCCGTGCCCGTGTGCCGGGTCCGCCGCGCCGTGCCCGCCGCCGTTGCCCCGGTGGCCGTTGGCCTGGCCGCCGAGGAGGCCGCGGTCCTCGGACACCACCACCGGCAGCAGTCGGCTGCTGCGGTGCCGCAGCAGCAGCCCGGATCCCAGGCGCACGGCGACCACGATCACGATGACCGCGAAGATGCCCAGCACCCACACGGCGGTGCCGCCCGACTGCTGCCAGAAGCCGTCCCAGAAACCGCTGTCATCGGCCGCGCCGGGCACGGCGAAACCCCTCCCCATGGCACATCCCCCCGTCACACTCTCCCCGGCGCATGTTTCCCGCCACGGGAGATCGACAATCCGCCATGTGCCCCGGCGGTCGGCAGGCGGTCAACCGCGGTGAGTCACCCCGGCGTTCGGCCCGACGCCCGGGCGACGAGCCAGTCGAGGGCCTCGGGGGCGGCGGTGAGGACCGAGACATGGCCCTCGTCCGGGAGGACGCGGAGATCGGCGGTGGGCATGCACCGGGCGAGCCAGGCGGCGTGGCCGGCCGGAACCATGCGGTCGCGGCCGCCGTGCAGGAGGAGGACGGGCGAGCGGACGGCGGCCGGATCGAAGCCCCAGGGCGTGACGTAGGCGAGGTCGTCGTCGATCATGCCGTCGGGTTCGCCCTGGAGGGCCCGGCCGGCGACCGAGGCGAGCCAGGCCCAGGCGTCGGCCAGCGCGGCGTGATCGGCGGGGGTGAACATCTCCGGGTCGTAGTCGCTGCCGGCCAGGTACTCCTCCAGCGGGGCGCGGCCCGCGGCGGACGCCCTCAGTTCGGCCACGCTCGACGGGCACATCCCGGCGAACCAGTCGATTCCCTCGGCGCCGTACGGGGCGAGCCCGGCGCCGCTGACCGTCGCGACCACGCGGTCCGGGAGCAGCGCGGCGCACGCGAGGGCGTGCGGGCCTCCGCCGGAGTGGCCGAGCACGGCGAACCGCTCGATTCCGAGGGCGTCGGCGACGGCGGCGACGTCCGCCGCGGCGGCCGCGATGTCCCGCCCGGGGTGCGGGGTGGAGCCGCCGTACCCGGGCCGGTCGTAGGAGAACCAGCGGATGCCGCGCTTCTGCGCGGCCTCGAAGAGGGGTTCCGGCGGCTCCCCCACGTTGGGCGTGCCGTGCAGCCAGACGACGGGAAGGTCGTCGCCGCCCGCCGCCGGTCCGGTGTCGTAGAAGTGAAGGGTTCGTCCGTCGCGCAGTTCGGTGTCCGCTTCGGTGACCATGCGCCGAGTGTAGGAACCGCCACTGACAGCCGTGCGGCGTTCGGCCGCGGTGCTCAGCCGACCGGCTGGTGGGCCGCGGGGTGGTGGGGCGGGTGGTGGGCCGCCAGGGAGCGGATGTGGAAGGCGTGGACGATCTCGGCGACGCCGAGCACGATCAGCCACACGCCGGAGACCAGGGTGAGGGCCGCGAGGGAGCCGAAGGGCGAGACGATCAGCACGATGCCCGCCAGGAGGGTGAGCGCGCCGAAGAAGATCTGCCAGCCGCGGGCGGGCAGGCCCTCGGTGGAGATCGCCGCGGCGATCAGCATGATGCCGCGCAGCAGCCAGCCGAAGCCGATCCACAGGGCGAGCAGCAGCAGGGACTGCGCCGCCCCGCGGAAGCAGATCAGGCCGAGCAGGATGCTCAGGGCGCCGGTGACGAAGTTCAGTACCCGCAGGCTGCCCGGCACGTGCGGGCCGAAGGCGCCGGCCAGCTGGAAGACGCCGCTGATCAGCAGGTAGACGCCGAAGAGCACACCGACCACGAGCAGTGTCTCGCCGGGCCATGCCAGGACGCAGACGCCGAGGGCGATCGCGGCGACTCCGGCGGTGAGGAGGACCTGCCAGCCCCACTTGGAGAGGGCGCCGAGGAGTCCCGCCGGCATACCGGCGGAGGGGTAGGTGGTCATGACACCCGCCTTTCGCGGACGGACCGAGGACCGTGCTGGAGAGCCCGTTCATCGTGCGTCGCCCCGGGCGCGGCCGCCAGCCGTCCAGATTGTCGGTGATGGCCCGCTTATGCGGCGGGCCCCCGGGCAGGCGCCGGGAGTACGAGAGGACCCCGCCGACGTGCCGCGGCGTGCGGAGGGTCGCCGTTGCGGACCGTCCGCACGCAATCGCCCGGCAAGAGGAGACTTCATGAACGTCCCGACACCGCACGAGAACGCGGCCCGGCCCGAGGACGCAGCGTCCGCGGCGGAGATCGCCGACACCGAGGCCGTACTGGCCGACCTGGCGTGCAGGACGGCCTTGCTGCCGCAGGTGCCGCCGGCCGACGGCGAGGATCCCCGCCCCGAGGGGGCGGTGTCCCTGCCCGTGATCGAACAGGACGGCACCCAGTACATCCCCGTGTTCACCGCCGAGGAGACGCTCGTCGCGGCCGGCGGGGACCCGGCGACCGCGGTGCGCATCCCCGTCGCGGAGCTGGCCGCGAACTGGCCGACCGACGACCTGTGGCTGGCGGTGGACCCGTCCACCGAGGAGGGACTGGCCCTGCCCCCTGACCTGGTGCGGGCGCTGCCGGTCTTCGCCGAGGCCGCCGAGGCCACCGAGGGCGCCGAGGGCGCCGGTGCGCGGGTACGGGACGCCGGGGAGTCCGGGCCGACCCCGCTCGGCTGAGCGGGGGACCTTCCCCGTACCGGCGCGCCGGCGCCGCCGCTGTCAGACCGGCACGCCCCGCGGTCCCTTGATGCGCTTCATGATCATCTGTGAGTTGACCTCGCTCACTCCCGGCAGGGAGATCAGGGTCTCGGTCCAGAAGCGCTCGTAGGCGTCGCTGTCGTTGACGGCGATGCGCAGCAGGCAGCCCGGCGCGCCGTAGAGCCGGTAGGCCTCCACGATGTCCGGGGTGGACCGGACCTGGGCCTCGAACGACTCGACGGACTCGCGGTCCCGGCGCACCTCGACGGAGGCGAAGACCTCGAAGCCGCGACCCACGGCGGCCGGGTCGACCACCGCGCGGTAGCTCTGGATCACGCCGTCCTCCTCCAGCTGGCGCACCCGGCGCAGACAGGGTGAGGGGGTCAGGCCGACGCGGGCGGCGAGCTCCTGGTTGGTGAGCCGGCCGTCCGCCTGCAGTTCACGCAAGATACTTCTGTCAATGGCGTCCATGTCGGCGATTCCTACCACGATCACGCGATCTACGCGGGCTGATTCGCAATCGCATGCCCGTTCCCTGCGCATATCCTTGCGGCGGAGGATTGGGCGCACACGCGAGCGAGGGACACGTGAAGCACATCGTCGTGATCGGCACCGGCGGCACGATCGCCAGCCGGTGGCAGGGGGTGGGTTACGCGGCCGAGGCCGCCGGCCGCGAGGTACTGGCGGCGGGTGCGGTCCCCGAGGGCGTCGAGGTCACCGTCCGCGACCTGTTCACGGTGAACAGCTCCCGGCTGACCAGCGCCCACCAGATGCGCCTGCTGCACACGGTGCACGAGGTGCTGGCCGACCCGGCCGTGGACGGCATCGTGATCACGCACGGCACCGACACCATGGAGGAGTCCGCCTTCCTGCTGGACCTCCACCACGACGACCGGCGCCCGGTGGTGTTCACCGGCGCCCAACTGCCCCTGGACTCCACCGACGGCGACGCCGCGGGCAATCTGTACGACGCCCTGCTGACCGCCGCGACCGCCGAGGACGTCGGCGTGGTCATCACCTTCGGCGGCTTCGTGCACGCCGCCCGCGGCACCGTCAAGGCGCACACGCTGGACGTGCAGGCCTTCGCCGACCCGTCGGGACGGCCGCTGGGGCGGGTGAAGTTCGGCGAGATCGCCTGGAGCGGCCCGCGCCCGCGGGCCGCCGCGCTGCCGCTGCCGGACACCGGGGCGACGGCGCCGCGCGTCGACGTGGTGATGCATCACGTCGACGCCGACCCGGTGCTCTTCGACGCCGCGCTGGCGGCCGGGGCCGAGGGCATCGTCCTGGTGGGCACCGGCGCGGGCAACGCCACCCCGGAGTTCGCCGAGGCCGTGCGCCGGGCGGTGGACGCGGGCGTGCTGGTCGCCGTGAGCACCCGGGTCGCGGCGGGCCCGGTGGCGCCGATGTACACCGGAGGGGGCGCCGTGGACCTCGCGGCGGCCGGCGGCGTGCTGGCGGGGACGCTGCGTGCCGGGCAGGCGAGGATCGCCGTGCTCGCCGCGCTGCTCTCGGCGCGGGACACCGCGGAGCGCACGCAGGCGCTGCGGCGCATCGTCGGGACCGCGCAGGAGCGTACGCCCGCGGCCGCCTGAGTCCGCGTCAGCGCCCCTTCCCGCCGGCCGCGGAGGGCCGTTCGGCCCGCACCATCAGAGATTGATCTGGTTGATGGTGTCCGCCAGCGAGTCGAGGAACTTGTTGATCGCGGGCGCCATGCCCGTGGAAGCCAGGAAGAAGCCGAACAGCGCGGCGACGATCGCCGGTCCGACTTTGAGTGTTTTGCCCCTGATGAGCACGACCATGATGATCGCCAACAAGAGCACCACGGACAGGGAGATGGCCACTGGGGATCACATCCTCGGTCTGACGCCTCATCGTTCCGGGGGAACAGCCGCCTGCCGCGCCCCCGCGACGTCCATCGTGCCACCTGCCGCCGACACCGAGACCCCGCAGGGCTCACCTTCCCCGCAGACCGGGCACGCACACCTGTGACGCGGGGCACGGTGGCCGCCGGAAGCCCTCGCGGGACGGCGTCCCGACCGCCTCCGACGCGGCGAATCCCGTCATCGTGAGCCGAGTTCCGAAAGCATTGTGGTCAAACCGCTGCCGTGCGCAGCCAGTTGCCGCGCCAGGGGTCGCCGCGGGCTCCGGATGCCGGCCGTTCCTTCCGTTCCACCGTTTCACGACCGGAGTGAACGGACGGACACGACAGCGGAATGAGCCGCCGACCCGGCAGCCCCTCGCGGTGGCGCCGGTGACCGCCGCGTCGAGGCCGATCGGCTCTACCACCGGGCGTCCACGGCCCGGTTGGGGCTGCCCTGGTGGACCGGCGTGGTGACGCCCTTCGCCCGCTTCGCCGGGCCGCTGCCGCCGACCGACTGCTTCTTCGCGTGGGTGCCGCATCGGCGGACGCGGTTCACCGCCCTGGGGGGCGGGGACGCGGCACGGCCACCTGCTGCACGGGGGCGTGGTGAGGACCGCCCGGCCCCTGGGCCGGTTCTCGCCCTGATCGCGGGCGCCGTGGTCACGGCAAGGCTCTTCCGCTTCGCGGTGCGGCCGCGGACGGCCTGGGCCTTCCTTCGTACCGAGCCGGTCAGTCCCGGCACACGATGAGCAGGGCGCGGTCGTCGTTGACGTCCTTGGCGACCGCCTCGATCAACTGCCAGGCCGAGCCCCGGAAGCCGTGCGCGACATAGCGGTCGGCCTCGCCGATGAGCCGGTCGATGCCCTCGGCGATGTCGCGGCCGGCGGCCTCCACCAGGCCGTCGGTGAACAGCAGCAGGACGTCGCCGGAGCGCAGCGTGCCCTTCACGCCGTGGAACTCGGCACCGTCGTAGACGCCCAGCAGCGGGCCCTCGGCCGCCTTCTCCTCCCAGCGGCCGGTGCCGGCGCTGAGCTGCATGCCGGGCAGGTGACCCGCGGAGAGCAGTTCGTAGTCGCCGGTCTCCAGGTCCAGCACCAGGTGGACGGAGGTGGCGAAGCCCTCGTCCCAGTTCTGCCGCAGCAGATAGCCGTTGGCGGCGGTGAGGAAGGCGTGCGGCGGGAGCGAGCCCAGCAGGCCGCCGAAGGCGCCGGACAGCAGCAGGGCCCGTGAACCGGCGTCCATGCCCTTGCCGGAGACGTCGGTGAGGACCGCCTCCAGGATCCGGCCGCCGGTGGTGCGGGTGGCCACCACGAAGTCGCCGGAGAACGACTGGCCGCCGGCCGGCCGCAGCGCCATCTCCGCGTGCCAGCCGTCCGGCAGCCGGGGAATCCTGCTCTGCACCCGGATGCGCTCGCGCAGGTCGAAGAGCATGGTGCCGCCGCGCATCCAGGGCACGCCGACCCGGGCGCGGAACTGGGCGACGACCAGCCCGGCGAGTGCGACCGCCGCCACCACCAGCACGGTGCCGGGCGTGACCCGGCCCACGCCGTCCCGGTACGGGCCCAGCACCGCCGACTCCACGACCAGCGCCACCGCCGAGCTGCCGTACAACAGCAGCAGGCTCGACGGCCGCAGCAGCAGCCCGCCGAGGAGGACGGGGAGCACGAGCGTGGTGGGCGGGCACCACTGCGGGGCCAGCACGGTCCCCCAGGCGATCACGGGGACGCAGAGCAGCAGGACGATCAGCGCCAGCCAGTCCGCGGCGTCGCCGCGGAAGTAGTCGACCGCGGATTTGCGCAGGCCGACGCGGGCCCGGTGGGCCGTTCTCCCCCACCTGGCCCTCAAGCCGTCTCCTACCGGGCGTTGTGCCATGTTCCCGGCGACCTTATCCACTGTCACCCGTTCTCCGCAGCGCAGGTCCCCCCGGCGGTTCGCCGCCCCGGGGCGGCGCACGGCGAAAATCGCTCGCCGGTACGGGAGGGCGCTGGTAGGCAGGAGCCATGACGGCGGACTTGCGGGTTCTGGAACCCGGGCAGTGGGACACGTGGTTCGGCACGCTGGAGCGGGCTTTCGGCAGTACGGCCGAGCCCGCGGAGGAGCGGGAGTTCGACCGCTCGGTGACGGAGACCGGGCGGTCGCTCGCCGCCTGGGACGGCGACGAGATCGTCGGCACGGCGGGGGCCTTCTCCTTCCGCCTGGCGGTACCGGGCGGCGCGGTGGTGCCCGCGGCCGGCGTGACGATGGTGAGCGTCGCCGCGACGCACCGGCGCCGGGGGGTGCTGACCGCGATGATGCGGCGGCAGCTGGACGACGTGCGCGGGCTCGGCGAGCCGCTGGCGGTGCTGACCGCCTCGGAACCGGCCATTTACGGCCGCTTCGGCTACGCGGTGGTCACCGACCAGATGCTCGTGGACATCGACACCGTGCGCGCGGGCCTGACGGTTCCGGACGGCGCCGACGACGTACGGCTGCGCTTCGCGGACCTGGAGGGGTCGGTGCCGGCGTGCGAGGCGGTCTACGCCCGACTGGTCCCGGGCCGCCCGGGCATGCTGGAGCGGCGGCCCGGATGGGAGCGCAAGGGGGTACTGGACGCGGAGGCGTACCGCGACGGCGCGTCGAACCTGCAGTGCGTGCTCGCCGAGCGGGACGGCGAGGTGGTCGGTTATGTGCGCTACGCGGTCAAGAGTTCCTGGAACGCCCACGGGCCCGACGGCACCGTCGTACTGCGCGACCTGGAGTCGCTGGACCCGGCGGCCCGCGGCGCGCTGTGGCGCTACCTGTTCGGCATCGACCTGACCTGCCGGGTGACCGCCCGCAACCGCCCGGCTGACGACGCGATCCTGCACATGGTGGACGACGTGCGCCGCTGCGGCGTGCGCTTCCGGGACGGCATGCTGCTGCGCCCGGTCGAGGTGGGCGCCGCCCTCGCGGCCCGTACGTACACCGCGCCGGTGGACGTCGTGCTGGAGGTCGAGGACCCCTTCTGCCCCTGGAACGAGGGCCGGTGGCGGCTCTGCGGCGACGCCAAGGGCGCGTCGTGCGAGCGCACCACCGACCCGGCGGACCTCGCGCTGTCCGCGCGGGAGCTGGGCGCGGCCTACCTGGGCGGCACCTCGCTCACCGCGCTGGAGCGCGCCGGCCGGGTACGGGAACTGCGCCGCGGAGCGCTGAAGGATGCCTCGGTCGCCTTCGGCAGCGACATCGCTCCCTGGCTGCCGCACGGCTTCTGAGCGGACCGCCGGCAGCCGGGCAGCGGAAGGGGTTCCGCGCCGCGAGCGCGGCGGTGCGGAACCGGCGCCCCGGGGGCCGCAGCCCCGCCCGCCTTCCGCCTCAGGCCGAAGGCTGACACCCCGGGCACCAGAAGAGGTTCCGCGCCGCGAGCGCGGCGGTGCGGACCTCGGTGCCGCAGACGAGGCAGGGCATGGCGGCGCGGCGGTAGACGTAGACCTCGCCGCCGTGGTCGTCGACGCGCGGCGGCCGGCCCATGGCCTCGGGTGTGTGCTCGGGCCGTACGGTGTCGATCCGGTTGTTGCGCACTCCCTCGCGCATGAGCGCCACCAGGTCGTCCCAGACCGCCCGCCACCGGGCGGGGCCCAGGTCGCGGCCCGCCGTGTACGGGTCGATGCCGTGCCGGAAGAGGACCTCGGCGCGGTAGACGTTGCCGACGCCCGCGACGACCTTCTGGTCCATCAGCAGGGCGGCGATGCTGGTGCGGCTGCGCGCTATTCGGGACCACGCGCGGTCGCCGGTGTCGGCGGGGCGCAGCGGGTCGGGGCCGAGGCGGTCGTGGATCGCCTGCTTCTCCCCGTCCGTGATGAGCTCGCAGGCCGTGGGGCCGCGCAGGTCCATGTGGTGGTCGGCGGTGGCCAGCCGGAGCCGGACCTGGCCGACGGGCGCGCCGCCCGGCCCGGCGCCGAAGCCGCTCTTGCCGTAGAGGCCGAGGTGCACATGGACCCAGCCGAGCGGCCCGAAGCCCAGGAAGAGGTGCTTGCCGTGGGCCTCCGCGCCCTGCAGCACCTGGCCGTCCAGGAGCGCGGCACCGTCGGAGAACTTGCCCTGCGGACTGCTCGCGCGGACCACGCGGCCGCCGAAGCGCTCCTCGTGGTCCGCGGCGAGGCGGTGGATCGTATGCCCTTCGGGCATGCCCGGATCAGCCCTCCCGGGGGTCGGCCGGGACGGGCGGCAGTTCGCCGGTGGCCTCGTAGGCGGTGAGCATGCCGATGCGGCGGGAGTGCCGCTCCTCACCCGAGTACGGGGTGTTCAGGAAGACCTCGATGAACCGGGTCGCGTCCTCGCGGGAGTGCATGCGGGCGCCGACGCTGATGACGTTGGCGTTGTTGTGCTCGCGGCCCAGGGTGGCGGTCTCCTCGCTCCACGCGAGCACGGCGCGCACGCCCTTGACCTTGTTCGCCGCGATGGCCTCGCCGTTGCCGGAGCCGCCGATGACGATGCCGCGGGCGTCGGGGTCGGCGGCGGCGCCCTCGGCGGCGCGCAGGCAGAACGGCGGGTAGTCGTCCTGGGCGTCGTAGACGTGCGGTCCGCAGTCGACGGGCTCGTGGCCGTTGGCCTTGAGCCACTCGACGAGGTGGTTCTTCAGTTCGAAGCCGGCATGGTCGGAGCCGAGGTACACGCGCATAGCGTCGAGTGTGGCACGGCGGCCCCCGAGGGTGGCGACCCGGGTGCTCCGAGTGAGGGGGCGGAGGCGCCATGTGGTGTACGTGAGGGAGATCTGAGGTGGATTTGAGGTGAGGACAACAAAACGGAATCAAAGGTTCCCGCGGTCGCCGCGGCAGTGTTTCATGCCACCCCATGAGTACACGTCCCCCCACACCAGTGGCCGACTCCCCCGCCGAGGCCCACCAGGCCGCGCCGGAGTCCGGCTCCGGCCTGCAGGCCGGGCTCAAGAACCGCCATCTGTCGATGATCGCGATCGGCGGTGTGATCGGCGCCGGCCTGTTCGTGGGCTCCGGCTCCGGCATCGCCGCCGCGGGCCCCGGCATCCTCGTCTCCTACGCCCTCGTCGGCGTCATGGTCGTCTTCGTGATGCGCATGCTCGGCGAGATGGCCGCGGCCAACCCGACCTCGGGCTCCTTCTCCGCGTACGCGGACCGCGCGCTCGGCCGGTGGGCCGGCTTCTCGATCGGCTGGCTGTACTGGTTCTTCTGGGTTGTGGTGCTGGCGGTCGAGGCGACCGCCGGTGCCAAGATCCTGGAGGGCTGGGTGCCCGCCGTGCCGCAGTGGGCCTGGGCGCTGATCGTGATGACCGTGCTGACCGCGACCAACCTGGCCTCGGTCGCCTCGTACGGCGAGTTCGAGTTCTGGTTCGCCGGCATCAAGGTCGTGGCCATCGGCGGCTTCATCGTGCTGGGCGCGCTCGCCGTCTTCGGTGTGCTCCCCGGTGCGCACAACGACGCCGTGGGACTGGCCCATCTGACCGACCACGGCGGATTCCTGCCGAACGGACCGGGCAAGATCCTCACCGGCGTGCTGCTGGTCGTCTTCTCCTTCATGGGCAGCGAGATCGTCACCCTGGCCGCCGGCGAGTCCGAGGACCCCGAGCGCGCCGTCACCAGGGCCACCAACAGCGTGATCTGGCGGATCGGCGTCTTCTACCTGGGCTCGATCCTCGTCGTCGTCTCGCTGCTGCCCTGGAACGACCCGGCGATCGCCAAGGACGGCTCCTACGTCGCGGCGCTGAACACCATCGGCATCCCGCACGCCGGCCAGATCATGAACGTGATCGTGCTGACCGCCGTGCTGTCCTGCCTGAACTCCGGCCTCTACACGGCCTCCCGCATGGCGTTCTCGCTCGGCCGGCGCGGTGACGCGCCCAAGGCGTTCGGCCGCACCAGCCCGCGCGGTGTGCCGCGCGCGGCGATCCTCGGCTCGGTGGTGTTCGGCTTCGTCGCCGTCTTCTTCAACTACCGGTACCCGGACACCGTCTTCCACTTCCTGCTCAACGCCTCCGGCGCGATCGCGCTGTTCGTGTGGCTGGTGATCTGCTGCTCCCAGCTGCGCATGCGGCGGATCATCGTGCGCGAGGCGCCGGAGCGGCTGCGGGTGCGGATGTGGCTGTACCCGTACCTGACCTGGGCGACCATCGCGATGATCGTGTTCGTGCTGGGCTACATGCTCACCGACGGCACCGACGGCGGAGGCCGCGACCAGGTGGTCGTCTCGGTCCTGGTGGCGCTCGGCGTGATCGGCGTCGCGGTGGCCCGCCAGCTGCTTCACAAGGGCCGGAAGGACGCGGTCACCTCCTCGTAGACCGAGAGCGCGGCGGGCTCGCCGGCCGCCGCGTACCAGATGTTGACCTGGTACGACTTGCCTCCCTCGGTGAAGCCGAGCTGCCGCGCCTTCCACGGCACGCCGGCCTGGGTGAAGGAGTAGTCCCACACGACGGCCGGACGGCCGCGGAACGTCGTCCGCTCCAGCCGGATCTTCCGGTAGTCGGGCACGTCGTGGGAGCCCGCCTCGAAGTCCTGCCACTGCTTCAGCAGATCGCCGCCCCGTGCGAGTGCGTACGAGGCGGCGATCTCCTGTTGTCCGTCCGGGGCGTGGTAGTGGACGTTGGACGGGCTCTTGGCCGTACGGGTCCAGCCGTGCGGGGGCTGCCAGGCGAAGCCGGTCTCGTTGCGGCCGGAGGACGCCGTCGTGGGTGCGGCCGCGGGCGCCGTGGTGGCCGGCGCCGTCGCGGTCGCCGGGGGGCGGCTGGTGCCGGCGACGACGGGGCCCTCGCGGTGGCCGGTGCGGGACGCCGTGAGCACGACCACGGTCGCGGCGACGGCGGCCGCGGTCAGGCCCGCGCCGGCGAGCAGGGCGGCGCGGCGGAACCGGGAGCGTGCCGGGGACGGGGCCGGCGCCCCGGGAGGCAGCGACGGAACGGGCGGCGTGGCGGGTTCGGGCGCCGGCGCGGGTTCCGGAGCGGGCGCGGGCGCTGGTTCCGGGACGGGCCCGGGCGCGGGCCCATTCCCAGGTTCAGGCGCGGGCTGCTCGGTCCTCACGGCCGCGTACGCCTCCCAGCCGGGCGGGACCGCGTCCTCCGGCTCCGGCGCCGGCGGCGCGGGCTCGGGTACCGGAGGCGGGGCGGACCCGCCCACCGCGAGCGTGGGGACGTACCCCTCCTCCGCGGGCGGCGGGGCCTGCCGGGTCACGACGGCGGGTCCACCCGGCGGGTCCGCCAGGGCCGCCAGCGCCTCGTCGAGCAGGTCCAGGGTCGGCCGCTCCTCCGGGTCCTTGCGCAGCAGGGCCGCCAGCGTCTCGCGCAGCGGGCCCGCATCCGGGGGCAGTTGGGGCTCCTCGTACAGCACGGCGTGCAACGTGGCCAGCGTGGTGGGACGGGCGAAGGGCGACTGCCCGGCCAGGGCCGCGCACAAGGTGGCGCCCAGCGACCACAGGTCGGACGGCGGCCCCTGCTGCCGGCCCTCGATGCGCTCGGGGGCCATGTAGTCCGGCGAGCCGATGAGCATCCCGGCCATGGTGAGCGCGGCGGAGTCCTGGATCGCGGCGATCCCGAAGTCGGTGAGGACCACCCGCCCGCGGGTGTCGATCAGGACGTTGCCGGGTTTGATGTCGCGGTGCAGCACGCCGACCGCGTGCACCTCGCGCAGCGCCCGCGCCAGGCCGGTGGCGATCCGTACGGCCTCGGCCCGGCCGACCGGGCCGTCCTGCACCAGCACCTGTTCCAGGGACCGGCAGTCGACCAGTTCCATGACGATCCAGAGCCGGTCCGCCTCCTGGACCACGTCGTAGACGCGCACCACGTTGGGGTGGTCGATGCGGGCGGTCGCGCGCGCCTCGCGCAGGGTGCGCTCGCGCCGCACGCGCGCGTCCTCGGCCGCCATGTCGTCCAGCCGCATCTCCTTGACCGCGACCTGGCGGTCGAGGACCTCGTCCACGGCCCGCCACACCCGGCCCATCCCGCCCTGGCCGATCGGCTCCGCCAGCCGGTAGCGGCCCACCACCAGCCGGCCCCGCACTTCGCCGCTCGTGTTCCCCACCATGCCCGGACTCCCCACTGCGGGAGGAATTCCCCCTGCCCCTCAATTCCTGTCCGGTATCGCATCATTCACGACGGGTCCGGGACAGAAGTATGAACTTGCCACCATCACAGCATAGATGCCCCGAATCTTGTGGTACCTCTTCAGATACCGCTGATGCGGAGGCAAGAAGGGGGAAGCGCAATGCGCCTTTTCGATCGGCGAATTCACGTTCGGGAGACGGCCGCGGCGGCGGCCGTGCTGGCACTGGCGTTCGCCGGGCCCGCGTACGGGGCCGATCCCGTACCCGGCAGCGGCCAGGGGGGCTCCCCGGGACCCAGTGTTCCCGCGGGTGTGAAGGTGGGCACCGAGCTGCCCTCCCGGATCTCCGTCGACAACTCGACGGAGAAGACCTCGATCACCGCGACGGTCGTCAACAAGGGGGAGAAGAAGTCCCCGGAACTCACCTTGCTGGTCGTCGGTTTCGACGCGCTGAAGGTCACCGGCGTCAAAGGCTGCGACCCGATCCCCGAGGGCAAACTGCCCAAGGGCTCCAACAGCGGGTTCAGCTGCGACGTCGGCACACTGGCCGCCGGGAAGAGCCGGAGCTATCCGGTGTCCGCGACCTACGACCTGCAGGGCAAGGGCAAGATCTGCCTGCCCGTCATGGGCAAGGACGGCGCACTGCTGTGGCAGCAGGGCCCCGTGCCCTTCGGCACCAGCAAGCCGACGCCCAACGCCCCCGACACCCCGCTGCTGCTGGGCACCGACAACGTGCCCTTCGGCCGCGACTCGTCGGCCCGTCCGAGCCCGAGCCCCTCGGACACCCTCCCGAGCACCGGCGCCCCCGACCGCACGACCGTCCTCGCCCTCGGCGGCGGCCTGCTGCTGGCCGCGGGCGGCGCGGGCCTGTGGCTGACCCGGCGCCCGCGGGCGGCCCGGCACTGACCGGCCGCCACGGCACGGCGAAGGGGGCGGCCGGTGGCCGCCCCCTTCGCCGTGCGTACGGGTTCCGCAGACCTGCCCTGCGGTCAGCCGCGGCGGCCGACGAGCTTCCAGGCGGCGGGCAGCGCGCCCATGGCCAGTGCGGCCTTGAGGGCGTCGCCGATCAGGTAGGGCGTCAGGCCCAGGGAGACGGCCTGGCCCAGCGACAGGTGCGCGGCCAGCGCGAGGTAGGGCACGCCGACGGCGTAGACGACGGCGCTGCCGATCACCATCGCGCCGGCCGTGCGCCACACGCTGCGGTCCGCGCCGCGGCGGGCGAGGCCGCCCACGACGGCGGCGGCCAGCGCCATGCCCAGGATGTAGCCGAAGCTGGGCGCGCCCGCACCGGACGAGCCGTCCGCGAACCACGGCATCCCGGCGACGCCGGCCGCCGCGTACAGCGCCAGCGCCAGCAGGCCGCGGCGGGCGCCGAGGGCGGTGCCGACCAGCAGCGCCGCGAAGGTCTGCCCCGTCACCGGCACCGGCGACCCGGGCACCGGCACCGACAACTGCGCGGCCAGGCCGGTCAGTACCGCGCCGCCCAGCACGAGGGTGGCGTCCCGCAGCCGCGACGCGGGGATCAGGTCGGCGAGGACCGGGTGGGTCCGTGCGGCGGAAGCGGCGGGAACTGCGGTGGCCATCGGTACTCCGCGGGGTGGGGGTCTGTTCGGTCACCGTGACGTTAACCCGGCTCCCTCGTCCCGATCATCGTCGGCCGATCACAAAGCCCTGATCACCTTGGTGGTGACATCCCTACAAGGAGTCCGTGCGCCGCGTGAGTTTCGTCACGAGGACCAGGAAGGGCCTTGTGGAATCTCTCCAAACGGCTCCGCTGCGGGGATCGGGCCGCCACGGCGGCGTGCCCGGCCCCGCAGGGGCGGCCCCCGGGCATCGCTCTTATCCTTCTGCGACGGCGCCCCGCTCCGGATGCCGCCCGACCGCACCGAACTGGAGGCGTTCCCGTCCCGATGAGTGCCCCGTCCCCGTCCCCGGCGTCCGCGCCCTCCGCGTCCTCCGCGCCGTCGTCCTCCCCGTCCCGGGTCACCGTGGTCGGCGAGGTCCTCGTCGACCTGCTGTGGCGCTCCGGGGAGCGCGGGGTGACCCCGATGCCCGGCGGCAGCCCGGCCAACGTGGCGGTCGGCCTGCGGCGGCTCGGCCGGTCCACCACGCTGGTCACGACCTGGGGCGAGGACCCGCCCGGCGAGCTCGTCCGGGACCATCTGGCGGCGGCCGGGATCGACGTCGTCCGCGCCGCGAGCCCGGCCGGGCGGACGACGCTGGCGATGGCGTACGTGGACCGGGACGGCTCCGCCTCGTACGACTTCCTGGCCTCCTGGGACCCCGGGGACCTGGCCGTGCCGCCCGACACCGCGGTGCTGCACACCGGTTCGCTGGCCACCGTCCTCGAACCGGGGGCGGGCCGGGTGCTGGAGCTGTGCCGGGACCTGCACGCGCTCCCGGGGCGCACCGTGGCCGCCGACCTCAATGTGCGTCCGGCGGTGCAGCCCGACCGGCTCGCCTACCGCCAGGCGTGCCTGCGGCTGGCCGGGGTCACCGATGTCGTCAAGGCCAGTGACGCCGACCTGGCCTGGCTCTTCCCGCGCCTGGACCCCACCGAGGCGGCCAGGGTCCTGCTCGCCGAGGGGCCGCGGCTGGCCGTCGTCACCCTGGGCGCCGCGGGCGCGCTGGCGGTCACCCGGGACGCGGTCGTGCGGGTGGCGGCGCCGCGGGTGACGGTGGTCGACACCATCGGCGCGGGCGACGCCTTCCAGGCCGCGCTGCTGGACAGCCTCGCCACGTCGGGCGTGCCCGCCGCCCCGGAGCGGCTGTCCGGGGTGCTCACCCGCTGCGTCACCGCCGCGGCGCTCAACTGCACACGGGTGGGCGCCGATCCGCCGACGCGCGCCGAACTCGACGCGGCCTGCCCCGCCCGATAATCGCGGGCCCCGGCGCCCGGGCGCTGGTTAGGCTCCCGCCATGGGTGACGCGAGGCTGACCGGACAGGTGCTGATCTTCGACGCGGACGACACGCTCTGGGAGAACAACGTCGTCTTCGAACGGGTGATAGAGGACTTCCTCGACTGGGTCGACCACCCGGTGCTGGACCGGGACCGGATCAGGGAGCTGCTGAACGAGATCGAGGCGGCGAACGCGGTCGTCCACGGATACGGCAGCAAGGTGTTCCTGCGCAGCCTCGGCGAGTGCCTGGAGCGGCTGCGGGAGCGGCCGGCGACGCCGGAGGAGGCCCGGCGCATCGACGAGCTGGCGCTGGCCTTCACCGAGCACCGCGTGGAACTGATGCCGGGGGTCGCGCGGACCCTGGACGAGCTCGGCGCCCGCCACCAACTGCTGCTGCTCACCAAGGGCGACACCGAGGAGCAGTCCCGCAAGGTCGAGGCCTCTGGGCTGGCCCCCCGGTTCCGCGGCGTGCACATCGTCCCGGAGAAGGACGTGGACACCTACCGGGAGCTGCTCGCGCGGTACGGCTTCGCGCCGGAGGCGGCGTGGATGATCGGCAACTCCCCCAAGTCCGACATCATCCCCGCCCGGGAGGCGGGGATGAGCGCCGTCTTCATCCCCAACGACAACACCTGGGTGCTGGAGCAGTCCGAGATCGACCCGGCCGACGAGCGCGTGCTGCGGCTGGCGGCCTTTCCCGAACTGCTCCGGCACTTCTAGGTGCCCCCGAACGTGTGAGGGCGATCAGTCGAAGATCGGGCCCTGGTCGCGGGTGCGCTTGATCTCGTAGAAGCCGGGGGTCGACGCGACCAGCAGCGTGCCGTCCCAGAGGCGGGCCGCGGCCTCGCCCTTGGGGGCGGGGGTGACGACCGGGCCGAAGAAGGCGATCTGCTCGCCGTCGGCGCCGGGGACCGCGATGACCGGGGTGCCGACGTCCTGGCCGACCTTGGAAATGCCCTCCTGGTGGGAGGCGCGCAGCTCCGTGTCGTAGGCGTCGCTGTCGGCGAAGTCGGCGAGGTCCGTGGGAAGACCGACCTCCTCCAGGGCCGCGACGATGACCTCGCGGTCCGCGTGGCCCAGGCCCTGGTTGTGGATGCGGGTGCCCAGGGCGGTGTAGAGGGCGCCGAGCACCTTGCTGCCGTGCTTCTGCTCGGCGGCGATGCAGACGCGGACCGGGCCCCAGGCCGTGGTCAGGAACTCGCGGTACTGCTCGGGGAGCTCGTCACGGCCGTCGTTGAGCACCGCCAGGCTCATCACGTGCCACCGCACCTCGACGGGGCGCACCTTCTCCACCTCGAGCATCCAGCGGGAGGTCATCCACGCCCAGGGGCAGGCGGGGTCGAACCAGAAGTCCACCGGGGTGGGCGCGGTTGTGGTCTCGGTCACGTTTGTCTCCTCGGGGCATGACACACCGACACGGGGTCCTGAGCAGGGAACGCCGCCGGTCCCATGGCCATTCCCCATCGCTGCCGTCCGGCACGACGTGCGAAGATGCGTGGCGTCCGCACGACGGACACCACGATGACGTGCGAAGGATGGAGACCCCGTGCCCGGTGAGAACCTCACGCGTGACGAGGCCCGCGAGCGGGCCCGGCTGCTCGCCGTGGACGGCTACGAGGTCGCGCTCGACCTCCGGTCGGCGGTCCGGGCGGAGGAGCCGACCTACCGTTCGGTGACCACGATCCGCTTCCGCTGCGCCGAGCCGGGCACGGCGAGCTTCGCCGACCTGGTGGCGCCCTCGGTCACGTCGGTGGTCCTCAACGGCCGGGAGCTGGACCCCGCGGAGGTCTTCGACGGGGCGCGGATCGCGCTCCCGGAGCTGGCCGCCGACAATGTGCTGGTGGTGGACGCGCAGTGCGCGTACAGCCGCACCGGCGAGGGTCTGCACCGCTTCTTCGACCCCGAGGACGGCGAGGTCTACCTCTACACGCAGTACGAGCCGGCCGACGCCCGCCGCGTCTTCGCGAACTTCGAGCAGCCCGACCTGAAGGCGCCCTTCACCTTCTCCGTGACCGCCCCGGAGTCGTGGGAGGTGCTGGGCAACGAACGGGTCACCGGCACCTCGGACGGCGGGCAGACCCGGCACTTCGCGGCCACCCGGCCGATCTCGACGTACATCACGGCGGTCGTCGCCGGGCCGTACCACATGGTGCACGACACCTACCGGCGCACCCTGGCGGACGGCACGGAGCTGGAGATCCCGCTGGGCGCGCTGTGCCGCAAGGGCCTGGCCCGGCACTTCGAGGCCGACGAGATCTTCACCGTCACCCGGCAGGGCCTGGACTTCTTCCACGACCACTTCGACTACCCGTACCCCTTCGGGAAGTACGACCAGGCCTTCGTGCCCGAGTACAACATCGGCGCCATGGAGAACCCGGGCCTGGTCACCTTCCGCGAGGAGTACGTCTTCCGCGGCAAGGTCACCCGGGCGTCCTACGAGGGGCGGGCCAACGTCATCCTGCACGAGATGGCGCACATGTGGTTCGGCGACCTGGTCACCATGAAGTGGTGGGACGACCTGTGGCTCAAGGAGTCGTTCGCCGACTTCATGGGCGCGTTCTCGCTCGTGGAGGCGACCCGCTACAAGGACGGCTGGATCACCTTCGCCAACCGGCGCAAGGCGTGGGCCTACCGCGCCGACCAGCTGCCGTCCACGCATCCGGTCACGGCCGACATCCGCGACCTGGAGGACGCCAAGCTCAACTTCGACGGGATCACCTACGCCAAGGGCGCCTCGGTGCTCAAGCAGCTGGTCGCCTACGTGGGCCGGGACGCCTTCCTGGAGGGCGCCCGGCGCTACTTCAAGCGCCACGCGTACGGCAACACCGAACTCGGCGACCTGCTGTCGGTGCTGGCGGAGACCTCCGGGCGCGACATGGCCGAGTGGTCCCGGGCCTGGCTGCAGACCGCGGGCGTCAACGCGCTGACGCCGCAGGTGGCCTACGACGGCGACGGGCGCGTCGCGGAGCTCGCGGTGGTGCAGGAGGCGGCGGCCTCGCACCCGCAGCTGCGGCCGCACCGCGTCGCGGTCGGGCTCTACCGCCGCACGCCCGCCGGCACCCTGGAGCGGTACGCGCGCGCCGAGGCCGACGTCGCCGGACCGCGCAGCGTCGTGGCCGAGCTGGCCGGGGCCGAGCGCCCCGACCTCGTCCTGGTCAACGACGAGGACCTGACGTACTGCAAGATCCGCTTCGACGAGGACTCGCTGGCCACCGTCCGTGAGCACCTGGGCGAGCTCGCCGACCCCATGGCGCGGGCGCTGGCCTGGTCCGCGGTGTGGAACATGACGCGCGACGGGCTCATGCCCGCCCGTGACTACCTCGGCCTGGTCCTGCGCTTCGCGGGCGCCGAGACCGACATCGGCGTCCTGCAGGGTCTGCACCTGCAGGCCCGTACCGCCCTGAACGACTACGCGGCGCCGCAGTGGCGCGAGGAGGGGCTGCGCGCCCTGGAGCAGGGCGCCCTGCGCGAGCTGCGCGCGGCCGAGCCCGGCAGCGGGCACCAGCTCGCCTGGGCCCGCTTCCACGCCTCGGTCGCCTCGGGCGAGGCGGGGACGGCGTTCCTGCGCGCGCTCCTGGACGGCGCGGAGAAGGTCGACGGGCTGGAGGTGGACCAGGAACTGCGCTGGACGTTCCTGGAGTCGCTGGCCGCCGGCGGCGCCGCCGACGAGGCCGCCATCGCCGCGGAGCTCTCCCGCGACGACACCGCCTCCGGCAAGCGGCACCAGGTGCGGTGCCTGGCGGCACGCCCGTCGGCGGCGGTCAAGGCGCAGGCCTGGGCGGCGGTCGTGGAGTCCGACGCGCTGTCCAACGCCCTGGTGGAGGCGACCATCGCGGGCTTCGGGCAGGCGGGGCAGCGCGAGCTGCTGGCGCCGTACGCCGACAGGTACTTCGCCGTCATCGAGCGGATCTGGGCCGAGCGGTCGATCGAGATCGCCATGGCCGTGGTCCGGGGCCTCTTCCCGCATCTGCAGGACCGGGCGGAGACCGCCGACGCCGCCGCCGCCTGGCTGGACGCGCACACCGACGCCGCTCCGGCCCTGCGACGGCTGGTCGCCGAGTGCCGGGACGACCTCGTGCGGGCGCTGCGCGCCCAGCAACGCGACGCGGCGGCCGGCGCGGACGCCTGATCCCGGCGCGTGCGGGGGTGCGCCGCCGGCGGGCGGCGCACCCCCGCACGCGTACCCGTACACGCCCGCGCCCCCGCGAACACACGTCCGGTCACCCCAACGGCGTACCGTCCACGGTCCGGGCACCCCCCGGCGCCCCGGGTACCGAGGTGACGAATGCGCAGGCCGCCCGGGGCGGTGCACCCGGATAGGTGAAATCCGCCCTTCGGCAACCGAACGTCTGAACTTTAGTGCGGGGATGTCCGCATTTGTCGACGGAACGGTAACAGCGGTTAGCCCGCCCCCGGGGAGCGGGAATTGACCCGACATGAACCACAACACCCCCCTCAGCCCCCGCCCCCTCGACCACCCCTCCCGTAAGCGGCCCGCGGTACTGACCGCGCGCCAGCTGCGGGAGCACGGCGTCACCCCGGCCACGCTCTCGGAGCGCTGCGGCCCCAACGGCCCGTGGCAGGAGGTGCTGCCCAAGGTCTACGTGCTGCACCCCGGACCCCCCACCAGCGAGGAGCGGCTGTTCGCGGCGCTGCTCTATGCGGACGGCGAGGCCATGGTGACCGGCCTGGCCGCGCTCGCCCTGCACCGCTTCTCCTCCGTCCCCCCGCTGCTCGGGCTGGAGCGGATCGACCTGCTGGTGGCCCGGCAGCGCAAGGTGCGCGCCGCGGGGGACGTCGGCTTCGTACGGACCCAGACCCCGCCGCGCCCGCACCTGGTGGGCGGTATCCCCTGCGCGCCGGTGCAACGGGCGCTGGCCGACGCGGTGGCGGAGCTGGAGGACGCGGAGACGGTGCGCCTGGTGATGACCGAGGCCGTGCGCGGCGGACACTGCGAGGCCACGTCCATCGTCAGGGAACTGAGCCGCGCGCGGCTGCTGTCGCGGCCGCACGTCGTCGAGGCCGTGGACGCGCTGCTGGCCGAGGGCAGGGCGATCGCCGAGAGCCGGCTGTACGACATGGTGCGCTGCTTCGGCCTGCCGGACCCGGTGTGGAACGTGGACCTGCGCCTGCCGGGCGGCCCGCACTTGGGCGGCGTGGACGCGTACTGGCCCGAGCATGCCGTCGCCGTCGAGATCGACGCCCGCGCCCCGCGCCAGGACGAGGACGCCCTGTGGTCGGAGTACGCCCGCAAGCGCGAGCACCTGGAGCGGCTCGGCATCACGGTCGTGCACATCACGCCGAAGAAGCTGCGCGAGGCGCTGGAACAGCAGGCCGCAGTCGTCCGCACCGCGCTCATGGCCTCGGTGGACCGCAACCCGGCCTCGTACGTGGTGGTGCTCCCGCGCTGAGCCCGCCGGCCCCGGCCGGGCTCAGCGCTTCTTCAGCAGCAACTCCACGTTGCGGTCGCCGGCGGCCCCGGACAGATCGGAGCCGGAGCCGGGGGCGTTGAAGGACAACTCGCGGTAGAGCGCGGCCAGACCCGTCTGGGACAGGTCGGAGAAATCGGTGCGGTGGGGCGCGGCGGACTCCACCAGCGTGCAGTGCAGCGACAGCGTGCCGTCATGGTTGTCGGTGAGTTCGACGACCCGGGCGAGCTGCGGGTAGTCGACGTGGGAGGCGGTGGAGACCTCCCAGAAGGAGCCGTGGGGGACGATCTTGTTTTTGTGGCTGTGGCCGTTGATCCACGCCGCGACGTTGCGGTGCCGCCCCAGCAGCGCGAGGAGCTCCTCGCCTCCGTGTCGCTTCTCGGTGGGCCGGGCGGGGTCGCGGACCGTGTTCGTCATGGCCCAGCTGGGATGGTGGCTGAAGACCAGGACGGTCTCGCCGCTGTGGGCGGTGAGCGTCCGTTCCAGCCACTGCAGCTGCTCGGTGCCGAGCGAGCCGCGGTAGTCGCCGCCGGCGTCGGTGGTGTCCAGGCTGATGCCGAGCACGTCGTCGGAGACGCGGAAGGTGTAGTAGAGGCGGCGCGTCAACAGGTTGGCCTGCGTGTAGCCGTGGCCGACCGGGCCCGCGCCGGCGTACGCCGGGTCGAGGTGGGCGGCGATGTACTGGTGCCGGGTGAAGGGGGCGCGGCGCTCGTCGGGGGTGACGGTGCGGGCGGTCCTCTTGTGGTGCTCCCAGGCCTGGCGGAAGCGGGCGCCCTTGGGGTCGGATCCCGTGCGGATCGCCTTGTTGACGAGGGCCGCCTCGGAGGCGGGCAGGGAGAACAGCTTGCGCGAGCCGGTGGCCAGCTCGCGGAAGAACGGCGAGGACGCGAAAGTGCCGGCGAAGAGCTGGTCGTGGTTGCCGACGGTGGCGTACCACGGGACGTTCAGGCCCGGGCTGGTCACCTGGCGGACCGCGGCGTCGAGGTAGCCGTGCAGGCGGGGGAAGCCGAGTGCCTTGTCGGCGTCGCGCAGGTCCGCGTCGGGCTGCCAGTAGAGCTTCAGACCGGAGTCCTGGACGCCCTCGTAGCGGTGCGGATCACCGGAGTTGGGGGTGATGCGACCGCCGCTCATGGCGGTCAGGAACCACTCCAGCTCCAGCTGTGAGTTGTTGTCGGTGTTGTCGCCGGTGGTCATGACGAAGCCGATCGGCGTGCCGGTGGCGGGCCCGTTGCGCAGTGCGTTGACCCGCTCGACCAGAGAGACGACACCGGCGTTGGTCAGCGCCTCGTGCGGGCGCCAGCCGCCGGCGGAGTCCGCGCGCAGGAACTCGTAGCGCTGGGGGTTCTGGACGTCCGTCAGGTGCAGGTCGGTGAACTGGACGAAGCAGCTCAGCGTGGTCCGGCGGTCGGCGCGGCCGCTCTGCGCGGCGGCGAGCTCGGTGCGCGTCACACGTTTCCAGCCAGGGCCGTCGGCAAGCCGGCGATAGCCGCCGCTGCCGCGCGGTGCCGCCACCGTCTCCAGCGTCGTACCGGCCGCCGAGGGGGCGGCGGGCGGGACCGGGCCGGCGGGCGACACGGGAGCGGCCGCGCCGAGCGCCGCCTGCGCGGCGGGAGGGACGGCCTTGGCGTCGCCGGAGCCGGGGACCAGTGCGATACCGAGTCCCGCGCCGAGCGCGGTGGTCCCGGAGGCGATCAGGAAGGTGCGGCGGTTGAGGGCGGCAGCGGGCACGGGACCAGGCATGGCGGGTTCCCCCGGTGGGCGACGGCGACGGTAGGGGCGTCTACACCGGGATCGTTGGCAGTCGGAGTGTCCTGCGTTCCAACGCAAGCGGAACAGCCGGCACCGATCCCCGGACATCGATCAGCCGTATTCACGCTGGTCATCCGGGACGCGGCGGCCGGTGGCGAACCGCTCATCAGATGTTCACCAACCGCCGTGCATGACACGGGCGATCAGGATCCGGGCCGCCGGGGTACGGGCGGCGACATGGACCGGGTTGGGAAGGTCTGCGGCATTCGCGCCCGCCTGCAAGTTGACGCATTCGCGTCATGGCAGACCTGCGCCATCTCCGGCACTCCCCAACAACCCGGCACATGGACCACTGTGTCGGTCAACTGGCGCCCAAATCTTGAACAAGGATGCCCATGTCTCCTGAACACATACGCGGGAAGAGACGCGTCCGCATCGCGCTCGCTGCGGGACTCGTCGCCGCGCTGACCGCGACCGGAATATCCGCCTCCACCGCTTTCGCCGACCAAGGGGGCGACCCCGCCGACGCCGCGGTGAAGACCGCCGGCGACAAGCTCGGATCCGCCGACGCGGAACTCCTCGCCAAGGCCAAGGCCGCAGGCGACAAGAACGTCACGATGATGATCGCCACCAAGGCGGGTTCCACCGAACAGATCTCGGGTGAGATCGACGCCCTCAAGGGCGCCTCGGTGGACCGGACGTACGACAAGCTCGGGTACGTCCGCGCCACCGTCCCGACCGGCAAGGCCGACGCCGCCATCGCGGCGGCGCAGGAGCTCTCCTCCGTCCAGGCCGTCGACCTGAAGCAGGAGATCAAGCTCGACGACCCGACCCCGACGGGCGACAGCACCACGGGCGCCGCGAAGAAGTCCGCGGCCGCCGCTTACCCGGGTCCGGACGCCAACACCCCGGCGGTCAACCCGTACCAGCCCGCCTGGGAGACCGGCGCGGTCGACTTCGTCCGCAAGAACCCCGAGTCCGACGGCCGCGGCGTCACCATCGGCATCCTCGACTCGGGCGTCGACCTCGGTCACCCCGCGCTGCAGAAGACCACCACCGGCGAGCGCAAGATCGTCGACTGGGTCACGGCGACCGACCCGATCCTGGACAGCGACGCCACGTGGCGCCGGATGACCAACGGGCCGACCGTCACCGTGGGCGCCAGGACCTGGACCGCTCCCGACCCCTCCCAGCAGGTCACGGTGTTCCGCGAGTCGGCCACCGTCGGCGGCGACATGGCCGGCGACCTCAACCGGGACGGCGACACCACCGACCTGTGGGGCGTGCTCTACGACCCCGCGGCCGGCACCGTCCGGGTGGACCTCAACGACAACGGCAACTTCGGTGACGACACCCCGATGAAGCCGTACAAGGACGGCTTCCAGGTCGGGTACTTCGGCACCGACAACCCCGCCACGGCCATCTCCGAGCGGATCCCCTTCGTGGTGGAGATCCGCAAGGACGTCCCGACGGACCCGTACGGCGGCGACTGGATCGGCAAGAAGGCCGACTTCGTCAACATCGGCGTCATCCAGTCCGAGCACGGCACGCACGTCGCGGGCATCACCTCCGCCAACGGCCTGTTCGGCGGCAAGATGATCGGTGCCGCGCCGGGCGCGAAGATCGTCTCCTCGCGCGCCTGCACCTGGTCCGGCGGCTGCACCAACATCGCGCTGACCGAGGGCATGATCGACCTGGTGGTCAACCGCGGTGTGGACATCGTCAACATGTCCATCGGCGGCCTGCCCGCGCTGAACGACGGCAACAACGTCCGCGCCCAGATCTACACCCAGCTGATCGACGACTACGGCGTCCAGCTGGTGATCTCGGCCGGCAACAGCGGCCCCGGCCTCAACACCATCGGCGACCCCGGCCTGGCCGACAAGGTCGTCAGCGTCGGCGCGACGATCTCCAAGGAGACCTGGGCGGCCAACTACGGCTCGCAGGTCACCAAGGACTACGACATGATGCCGTTCTCCTCGCGCGGCCCGCGTGAGGACGGTGGCATCGCGCCGGTCATCTCGGCCCCGGGTGCCTCCATCAACACCATCCCGACCTGGGAGCCCGGCGCCCCCGTCGCCGAGGCCGGCTACAGCCTGCCGCCCGGCTACGGAATGCTCCAGGGCACCTCGATGGCCTCCCCGCAGGCCGCCGGCGCCTCCGCGCTGCTGCTGTCCGCCGCCAAGCACGCCCACATCGACCTGACTCCGGTGAAGCTGCGCACCGCGCTGATCAGCACCGCGAAGAAGATCAAGGACGTCCAGGCCTTCGCCCAGGGCGCCGGCCTGCTGGACGTGGACCGCGCCTGGCACCTGATCAAGACCGGCGCCGACGCCAACACCTACACCGTCAAGGCCCCGGTCTCCACCAGCCTGTCGCAGTTCCTGGCGACCCCCGGCTACGGCACCGGCGTCTACGACCGTGAGACCGGCCTGAAGGCGAACCAGAGCAAGACGTACGACGTCACGCTCACCCGCACCTCCGGCCCGGACCGCACGATCCGCCACGACCTGCACTGGCTGAACGACGACAGCACCTGGCGGTTCCCCGGTGACGACACCGTCGACCTGCCGCTGAACAAGCCGGTCACCGTGCAGATCACCGCCAAGCCGCACACCGCCGGCGCGCACAGCGCGATCCTCGAGGTCGACGACCCGTCGACGCGCGGTGTCGACCAGCAGATCCTCAACACGGTCGTGGTCGCCACACCGCAGGCCAAGCCGGGCTACGCGTTCACCGCGTCCGACACGGTCGAGCGCAACTCCACCACCTCGTACTTCGTGACCGTGCCCGAGGGCGCCAAGTCGCTCGAGGTCAAGATGAGCGGTCTCGCGGCGGGCAGCCAGACCCGCTTCATCGCCATCAACCCGTGGGGCGTCCCGGTGGACGACACCTCCACGCCGTCCTGCTACCCGAACTACAACAACCCCGCCAACACCTGCCGGCCGGACCTGCGTTCCTACGCGGAGCCGCTGCCGGGCGTGTGGGAGTTCGAGGTCGAGGCACGGCGCACCTCGCCGCTGCTGACCAACCCGTACACCCTCACCGCGACCGCGCTCGGCGTCTCCTTCGACCCCGAGGTGCAGACCGTCGCCGAGGCCACCGTCGGCACCCCCGCGCCGGTCTCCTGGAAGGTCACCAACGGCTTCGCCCCCGTCCAGGGCAAGCTGAAGGGCGGCGCGCTCGGCTCGGCCGAGGCGAACCGTCCGTCGATCAGCCAGGGTCAGATCACCACCACGGAGGTCGCCGTGCCCGCGGGCGCCACCCGTCTCGACGTGGCGATCGGCAGCACCGCGGACACCGGCGCCGACCTGGACCTGTACGTCTACCGCAACGGCGTCGAGGTCGGCCGTTCCGCGGACGGCGACTCCGAGGAGGCGGTCAGCATCGCCAACCCGGCGGCCGGCACCTACACCGTCCAGGTGGAGGGCTTCTCCGTCCCGTCCGGCAGCACCGCGTACGACTACCGTGACGTCTTCTACTCGGCGTCGCTCGGCTCGGTCGTCGTCGACGAGGCGGCGAACGTGCCGCTGGCCAACGGTGCCTCGGCGAACGTCACCGCGAACGTGCTGGTGGCCGCCCCCGCGCCCGAGGGACGCCAGTTCTTCGGCGAGGTCCAGCTGCTCAACGCCAACGGCACCACCGCGGGCACCGGCAGCGTCATCATCGGCAAGGTGAACGCGGGCTAGTCCGCGCGGCCTTGCGCACGATCGGGGGGCGGGTGCTGGAACGAGCACCCGCCCCCTTCGCTGTGCTCCGCCCGCCGCCGGTCAGCCGGTGCCGCTCCCGCACGGCAGGCCCCGGGCACCGGTCAGTGCCTTCTCCATCCACGACCGGGCGGGGGCGATGTCCTGGCCCTGGTACCAGTCCACCGGCTCGCCGGGCAGGGTGGAGAGCAGCACGAGCACGCGGGAGCCGGGCCCGGGAGGCGGGGCCACGTCGTCGTGGTCGTCGTCGACGTGGATCGTGAACGTCAGCCGGCGGTCGCCCCCGGCGGGCTTGAGGGAGCGGTCGACGTCGAGCACGACGCGCAGGTCCCCCGGGGCTCCGGTGGGCGTCACCTCCCGCACGGCGCCCTCGGCGATCACCCTCGCACAGGCCACGACGCCCTCCGGGCCGAGCTTCGCGTCGCTCGTGCCGCCCCCGCCGAGGGCGGCCTGCCGTGCGATGCCGAGGCCCGCGACGGCCAGCACGCCCACCGCGACGGCGGCAAGCCACAGCACGGCCGTCCTGCGCCTGCGGGGACGACGCACGGCGACCGTGGAAGGCGGTCGCGCCGCGACGGTGTCGCCGATCAACCGCAGCTGCGCCCGCAGCAGCGCGACGTCGGCGAGCGCGGCCGCGTACGCCTCGTCGTCCGGCGAGCCCTTGGGTGGCACGTCCATGAGTGCCGACCTCAGCGCCTCGTCGGCCCTTTCGCCGATCGGGTCCATCGTCACACCACCTCCTTGGTGTGCAGCCGGCCGCGCAGCGTGCGGACGGCGGTGTGCAGCCGGCTCTTGACCGTGCCTTCGGGGACGCCCAGAGCCCTGGCGATGTCGGCCACCGGCAGGTCGGCGTAGAAGCGCAGGGCCAGCACCTGCCGCTGCTGCGGCGGCAGTTCCTGCAACCCGTCGGCGATCGCGAGAGCCAGCACATGGGAGTCGCCCCCGCCGTGCTGTGCCCCGCCCGTGGGCGCCAGCGCCATGAGGCGCTCCCGCAGCCCCTCCTGCCTGCGCCGCGAACGATGCCAGTCCATGGCCACGTTGGAGGCCGCCACGGCGGCCCACGCGCCCGGGTCCCGCAGCGGTTCCCGCCCCGCGGTCCGGTGCTCCAGCAGTTTCAAGCGGACCTGCTGCACCCCGTCCTGCAGGTCCCCCGCCGGCACCCCGCCGAGCGCCAGGATCGCCCGGACCCGGTCGAGATGCGCCGGGGCCAGGGGGTCCTCGTCCCCGGTCCCGGTCCTCCGTTTCGGCAGCGCCACGCCCCTCCCCTTTCGCGACTGCCCCTATGACGCGGAAGGCGGGGGAAACGTTCACGTCCCGGCGGGTACAGCCGGGACGGATGCCGCGCGTCGATGGCGCCACCCGCGACCCCTGGGCCCGGTCGTCGCATAGGGGGCACCCCAGCGGCAGCCGGGGACCCGCGGGGCCCGCCCTCCGGGCGGCCGGCGCCCGTGTGACAACAGGGCCTAGCCTGGCCCCCGTGTCCGCACCCCATGAGCTGACGATGCTGGAGCAGGCTGCCGCGGTACGCCGCGGGGAGATCTCACCGGTCGAGCTGACGACCCACTACCTGGAGCGGATCGAGCGGATCGACCCCGCGCTCGGGGCGTATCTGACGGTCACCCCCGAGCGAGCGCTGGCCGCCGCCCGGGACGCGGAACGGCTGCTGCTCGCCGGCGGCGAGCCGCCGCCCCTGCTCGGGGTCCCGGTTCCGGTCAAGGACCTCACCCCGGTGGCGGGCGTCCGCTTCACCTCCGGCTCCGCGGTCTTCGCCGACCGCGTCGCCCAGCAGGACGCGCACCTGGTGACGCTGCTGCGGGACGCGGGCACGGTGCTGACCGGCAAGACCAACACCCCCGAGTTCGGACTGCCCGCCTACACCGAGGGCCGCGTGGGACCGCCCGCCCGCACCCCGTACGACCTCACGCGCGGCGCCGGCGGCAGCAGCGGCGGCGCGGCGGCCGCCGTCGCCGCGGGCCTCGCGGCGGCCGCGCACGGCAGCGACGGCGGCGGCTCCATCCGCATCCCCGCGAGCTGCTGCGGCGTCGTCGGGCTCAAGCCGAGCCGGGGCCGCGTCAGCCCCGCGCCCTGGGGCGACGTCAGCGGGCTGGCCGTCAACGGACCCATCGCACGCACGGTGCGCGACGCCGCGGCCCTCCTGGACGTGCTGTCCGTCCCCGCTCCCGGCGACCCCTTCCCGCTGCCGGTGCCCGAACGGACCTTCCTGCGGTGGTGCGACCACGAACCGCGCCGGCTGCGCATCGCCCGCTGGGCCCGGCCGGACGTCGCCGGTGTCACGGTCCACCCGGAGGTTCTGGCCGCGTACGAGCGGACCTCGGCGCTGCTGGAGGGCCTGGGGCACGAGGTCGTCGACGTTCCGCAGCCGCTGGCGCCCGGCGACCGGGACGCGTTCACCCCGGTGTGGTCGGTACTGGCCGCGCTGACGCCGGTCCCCTCCGACCGCGAGGGCGAACTACTCCCGCTCACACGGTGGTTGCGTGCCCAGGGGCAAGGCGTCGGCGGCCTCGACTACGCGCGCGCTCTCGGCGCGATGCAGGCCGCGGGCCGCACACTGGCGCGGGCCGTCCACCCCTACGACGCCGTCCTGACCCCGACCCTGGCGCAGCTCCCCGCGCGCGTCGGCGCCCTGCGCGACGACGCCGACCCCGAGGCGGACTTCGCCGCGCAACTGGCCTTCACCCCCTTCACCGCCCCCTGGAACATCGCGGGGCTGCCGGCGGTGTCGCTCCCCCTCCAGTGGAGCGCCGGCGGGTTGCCCATCGGCATGATGCTCGCCGGGCGCCACGGTGCGGAGGGGCCGTTGCTGGCGCTCGCGGCCCAGCTTGAGGCGGTGGCCCCCTGCCGCGACCATTCCCCGCCCGCCCGCCCGTGTGCCCCAGGAGGTCTGGGCGCCCAGACGCGCGTGTCGTGGGGTGCCGGGGTCGGGGCCTCCGGGGCCGGCCATTCTGGACAGCACATTTAGGTGCCTCGGGCACGATCTGTTGATCACCCCGGGTCATGCACCCACATATGCTCCACAGTCCAGAACACCCACCCCTACGACCCCGCCCCCTCGGTTTCGTCATGCGCCTGATCCCCGGTGGGGGGGGTGGAAGCGGCACCGTGCTCGGGCCACCGTTGACGCGGCGCCGTCCAAGGCCGCAGCCGTCACCGCCCACACACCGGTGGGGGGCATCCAGGCAACCGCAGCCGCCCCGGACCGCCTTCTCACCCCCTCCGGGGATCAGGCGCATGACGAAACCGAGGGGGCGGGGTCGTAGGGGTGGATGTTCTGGACGGTGCGGGATATTTGTGCGCACCATCCGGGCAGGGACGGGATGAGCAGGTGCTGGAAACGCGCGTAAATATCCCAGTCCAGGACGTGCAGCCCCGGAGGCCCCGCACCCGGCCCACCCCACACGCGCGCCGGGGTCACTGACTTCACAGGGCACCCGGGAGGGCGGGCGGGGAAAAGGCCACAACACCGGACAGCCAGCGCAGCGCACCCGCACGGAGGGCGACTGCACCGCCACGCAGTGGGTATGGCTCAGGCTGTCGCCCTGTTCCGACAACGCCCGGGAGGGCACCCCGATGACCGATGCTGCCGAGCGGGACAGACTTGCCGTGCTGCACGGCGTGGCCCCGACGTACCGCCCCTCGGCCGACCGCGAGGTACGGGTGCCGGACGAGACGGTGATCGAGGTGCTGGCCGCGCTCGGAGTAAACGCCTCGACGCCCGCGGCGGTGCGGGACGCCCTGGCGGAGCACGAGCGGCGGGCGGGGCAACGGCTGCTGCCCCGGAACGTGGTGGTGCGGGCCGGGCGCGCGGCGGGCCTGGTACTGCCGGACGGCACGGACCTGCGGGTGGAGACCGAGGAGGGCGTCGAGACCGGCTGGGACGGCCAGGCGCCGCTGCCGGTCGGCCGGCACGCGCTGCGTGCCCGGACCCCGGACGGCCGCACGGCGTCCGCGCAGCTGGTCGTGGCGCCGGACCGGCTGCCGGGGCCGCCGGAGCGGGTGTACGGCTTCATGGCGCAGCTCTATTCCGTGCTGTCGGCGCGTTCGTGGGGCATGGGCGACCTCGGTGACCTCGCCGACCTCGCGGCGTGGACGGGGCGGGCGCTGCACGCGGGCTTCCTGCAGGTCAACCCGTTGCACGTGGCGGTGCCGGGGCGGCCGACCGATCCGTCGCCGTACCGGCCGTCCTCTCGCCGCTTCCCGGACCCGGTGTACCTGCGGGTGGAGGAGATCCCGGAGTACGCCCATCTCGACGCCGAGGACCGCGAGCGGGCCGCGGACCTGCTGCGCAGGGCGGCCGTGCTGCGGGACTCGGTGCTGTTCAAGGACGCGCTCATCGACCGTGACGCGGTGTGGGAGCTCAAGCGCGAGGCGCTGGCGCTGGTCCGCAAGGTGCCGCTGTCGCCGGGGCGCCGGGCGGCGTACGGGGACTTCCTGGCCGAGCAGGGGCAGGCGCTGGACGACCACGCGACGTGGTCGATGCTGGCCGAACTGCACGGCCCCGACTGGCGGTCCTGGCCGGCCGGGCTGCGCGACCCGCGGTCGGGGCAGGTCGCACGGCAGCGCGGGCAGCGGCTGGACCAGGTGGACTTCCACTGCTGGCTGGCCTGGCTGACCGACAGTCAGCTGGCGGCCGCCCAGCGGGCCGCGCGCGACGCCGGGATGGCCGTGGGCGTGGTGCACGACCTCGCGGTGGGTGTGCACCCGTCCGGATCGGACGCCTGGGCGCTGCAGGACGCCCTCGCCCGCGGCATGTCGGTGGGCGCCCCGCCGGACGCCTTCAACGCCCGCGGCCAGGACTGGGGGCTGCCCCCGTGGCGCCCGGACGCGCTCGCGGCCACGGGGTACGCGCCCTACCGCGATCTGCTGCGCGGTGTGCTGCGGCACGCGGGCGGGCTGCGCATCGACCACGTGATGGGCCTGTTCCGGCTGTGGTGGGTGCCTGAGGGCAGGCCCCCGACCGAGGGCGCGTATGTGCGCTACGACGCCGGGGCCATGCTCGGCATCCTCGCCCTGGAGGCGCACCGCGCGGGCGCGGTCGTCATAGGGGAGGACCTGGGCACGGTGGAGCCGGGCGTGCGGGAGGAGCTCGCGGACCGGGGCATCCTCGGCACCTCGGTGCTCTGGTTCGAGCGGGACTGGGACGGGGCGGCCGCGGCGGGCGGGCACGGGCACGCCCGGCCGCTGCCCCCGGCGGAGTGGCGGGCGGACGTGCTGGCCACCGTGACCACGCACGACCTTCCGACCACGGCCGCGCGGCTCACCGGCGAGCACGTCGGACTGCGGCACCGGCTGGGGCTGCTGACGCGGTCGCTGGAGGAGGAGCAGTCCGCCGACGCGGTCGACGTCGCGGAGTGGCTGGCCCTGCTCGGGCGGCTCGGCCTGCTGCCCGAGGGCACCCGGGACGAGGAGTCCGTGGTCAAGGCCGTGCACCGCTTCCTGGCCAGGACGCCGGCGCGGATGGTCGGGGTGTGGCTGCCCGACGGCGTCGGCGACCGCCGTCCGCAGAATCTGCCCGGCACCTGGGACGAATACCCCAACTGGCGGCTGCCGATCGCCGACGCGGAGGGCCGCCCCCTGACCCTGGAGCAGCTGGCCGCCTCGCCGCGGCTGCACGCCCTCGCCCACGAGGTGCGCACGGCGATGGAGGCGACGGATGTCCCGTAGCACCCGCGAAGGCCACCCCGGGCGCGCGGGGTGCGGGAGCGTTCGCTACTTTGAGAGCGTGGACAAGCTCAACAAGAACGCCCTGCGCGCCGGTGCCGTCTCGGCCACCACGGCGCTGATGCTGCTCGTGTCGTCCCCCGCGTTCGCCAACAGCGTGGACGACGGCTCGGACCCGGGTCCGGGGCTGAGCGTGATCGAGACCCTGGGCCTGTTCCTGGGCATCCCGATCCTGGCCTTCCTCGTCATCGCGGGCCTGGTCACCGTGACCGACAAGTCCCGCAAGCCGCAGGCCTGACGGGCCTCCTCCCCGACCGACCGCACGGGCCGGGCCGCGGTACCGCCGCGGCCCGTTCGGGCGTTCCCGGGCGCGGCCCGCGCCCGCCGCGCCGCACAGGCTCCCCCGAACGGCCCAGCGTCGCCGGGGCCCGGGGACACGACGTCCCCGGGCCCCGGCGCGGTCACGCCGCCGCGGCGTCCGCGGCCTGTGCCTTCAGGGCACGGTCCACGCCCGCACGGCACTCGGTGACCATGCGGCGCAGCGCGGGCGCCCGGTCGGCCTCCGCCAGCCACGCGTCCGTGGCGTCCAGCGTCGCCTGCGAGACCTGCAGCGCCGGGTAGAGGCCGACGATGATCTGCTGGCCCATCTCGTGCGAGCGGGACTCGAAGATGTCCGCGATCGCCGCGAAGTACCGCGCCGTGTACGGCTCCAGCAGTTCGCGCTGATCCGGCTCGGAGAAGCCGCCGATGACCGCTTCCTGAACGGCGTTGGTCAGCGTCTCGGCCTCGACGACCGCGGCCCAGGCCTCGGCCTTGGCCTCGGCGGTCGGCCGGGCGGCGCGCGCGGTCGCCGCGTGCCGCTCGCCGGCGGCGGTGGCGTCCCGCTCCAGCTCCGCGGCGATGGCGGCCTCGTCGGCGCGGCCGGTCGCGGCCAGTCGCTGCAGCAGGCTCCAGCGCAGCTCGGTGTCGACCACCAGGCCCTCGACGACCTCCGAGCCGTCGAGCAGCGCGCCCAGCAGGTCAAGCTGGTCCTTGGTCCGCGCGGCGCTCGCGAAGGCGCGGGCCCAGGCCAGCTGGTGGTCGCTGCCGGGGGCGGCCGCACGCAGGTGCTCCACCGTGGCCTCGGTCCAGCGGGCCAGCCCGGTCTCGCGCCACTCGGGAGCGGCGTACAGCTCCAGTGCCGTCTTGACCTGCCGGTGCAGCGACTGCACGACGCCGATGTCGGACTCCTTGCCGATGCCGGAGAGCACCAGCTCCAGGTAGTCGCGGGTGGCCAGTTCGCCGTCGCGGGTCATGTCCCAGGCGGAGGCCCACACCAGTGCACGCGGCAGCGACTCGGTGAAGTCGCCGAGGTGGTCGCGCACGGTGGCCAGCGAGACCTCGTCGAGGCGCACCTTGGCGTACGACAGGTCGTCGTCGTTGAGCAGCACGACCGCCGGGCGCCGGGCGCCCACCAGCTCGGGCACCGCCGTGAGTTCGCCGTCGATGTCCAGCTCGACGCGCTGGACGCGCACCAGCTTGCCGTCGCGCAGGTCGTACGCGCCGACCGCGATGCGGTGCGGCCGCAGGATGGACTCGCCCTTGGCGCCGGCCGGCAGCGCCGGGGCCTCCTGGCGGACGGCGAAGGAGGTGATGGTGCCGTCGTCGGCGGTCTCGATCTCCGGCCGCAGAATGTTGATGCCCGCGGTCTCCAGCCACTTCTTCGACCAGGTCTTCAGGTCGCGGCCGGAGGTCTCCTCCAGGGCGGAGAGCAGGTCGGTCAGGCGGGTGTTCTTCCAGGCGTGGCGCTTGAAGTACGCCTGGACGCCGGTGAAGAACTCGTCCGTGCCGACGTAGGCCACCAGCTGCTTCAGGACGGAGGCGCCCTTGGCGTAGGTGATGCCGTCGAAGTTGACCTGGACGTCCTGGAGGTCGTTGATCTCCGCCATGATCGGGTGGGTGGACGGCAACTGGTCCTGCCGGTACGCCCAGGTCTTCATGGAGTTGGCGAAGGTGGTCCAGGAGTGCGGCCACTTGCTGCCGGGCGCGTAGGCCTGGCAGGCGATGGAGGTGTAGGTGGCGAACGACTCGTTCAGCCACAGGTCGTTCCACCACTCCATGGTGACCAGGTCGCCGAACCACATGTGGGCGAGCTCGTGCAGGATCGTCTCGGCCCGCACCTCGTAGGCCGCGTCCGTCACCTTGGAGCGGAAGACGTACTGGTCGCGGATGGTGACCGCGCCCGCGTTCTCCATGGCGCCGGCGTTGAACTCAGGCACGAAGAGCTGGTCGTACTTCGCGAAGGGGTACGGGAAGTCGAACTTCTCCTCGAACCAGTCGAAGCCCTGCCGGGTGACCGCGAAGATCGCGTCCGCGTCGAGGAACTCGGCCAGCGACGGGCGGCAGTACAGGCCGAGCGGCACGGTGCGCCCGCCCTCGCCCTCCCAGCTGCTGTGCACGGCGTAGTAGGGACCGGCGATCAGCGCGGTGATGTAGGTGGAGATCCGCGGGGTCGGCGCGAAGTTCCACACGTTGTCGACCGGCTCGGGGGTCGCGGAGTTGGAGATGACCGTCCAGCCCGCCGGGGCCTTCACGGTGAAGGCGAAGGTCGCCTTGAGGTCGGGCTGCTCGAAGTTGGCGAAGACGCGGCGCGCGTCGGGCACCTCGAACTGGGTGTAGAGGTAGGCCTGCTTGTCGACCGGGTCGACGAAGCGGTGCAGGCCCTCGCCGGTGTTGGTGTACGCCGCGTCGGCGACGACCCGGAGCTCGTTGGGGCCGGCCTCCAGCGAGGGCAGCGTGATGCGGCTGTCCGCGAAGACCTCGGCCGGGTCGAGCGCGGTGCCGTTGAGTACCACCTCGAGGACGGCCGGAGCGACCAGGTCGATGAAGGTCGAGGCACCCGCCTCGGCGGACTCGAAGCGCACCGTCGTCACCGACCGGAAGGTGCCGCCCTCCTGGGCCCCGCTCAGGTCGAGCTCGATTTCGTATGCGTCCACGGTCAGCAGGCGCGCACGCTGGCGCGCCTCCTCACGTGTGAGGTTCGTGCCGGGCACGTTTCCGTCTCCTTCGTCGGTTTTTCGGCCATCCTCGCACGCGAGGGGGGTGGGGCGGACAGGGGTTTTCCCTCGACCGGCGGGCCGTTCCCCCTATGGGCGGCGGCTACCGGCGGTACGGGGCGGCACACCACCGGGGCGGGAGGGGAAGCAGGGCCCCCGGATGCGTTGACACGCCCTTCGGGCGGGTGATGGGCTGTCGCGGACATGGTCCGGGGCAGGAGAACCGCCGCAGCGAGAACGGCCGCGATCGTCGCCGCCGTGGTCGGCGGCATGCTGGGCGCGTCGCCCGGCGCACCGGCCGCGCCGGCCGCCCCTCCCGCCGGCCTGCCGGACGCGGCGGTCACCGCCGGTGCGGCGGCCCGCTCCGCCGCTCTCCCGCCGGTCCATCCCACGCCCCAGGTGGTGCGCACGACCGGCGGCCTCACCGCCGTCCCGGGCACCGTCACGCTGATCGCCGGCCCGGGCGCCGACCCGTACGCACTGGACGTGCTCCGCCGGATCCTGCGCGAGGCCGGCGCGCGGGAGCTGCGCGACAGCGCGGACGTCCCGCGGGGCGGTCTGACGGTGTACGCCGACGGCGACGGCGCGGACACCGCGCTCCGCGCGCTGGGGGCCCCGCCCGTGGGGGACCTGCCCTCCGGGGGCTACCGGCTGGCCGTGGGCCACGTCCTCGGCCACGGCACCGTGGCCCTGGCCGGCACGGGCGGGGACGGCCTGTTCCACGCGGCGCAGACACTGCGTCAGCTGGTGACGCCGCACGGCCTGCCCGGCGTCGTCGTGCGCGACTGGCCGGTGGCGAGGGCCCGCGGCATCACCGAGAGCTTCTACGGCGAGCCGTGGACGCGTGAGCAGCGCCTGTCGCAGATCGACTTCCTGGGCCGCACCAAGCAGAACCGCTACCTCTACGCCCCCGGTGACGACCCCTACCGCCAGGCGCTGTGGCGCGAGCCCTACCCCGCGGCGCGCCGGGCGGACTTCCGCTCTCTGGCGGAGCGCGCCCGGGCCAACCACGTCACGCTCATCTGGGCCGTGACGCCCGGCCAGGCGCTGTGCTTCTCCTCCCAGGAGGACCGCAAGGCGCTGCAACGCAAGATCGACGCGATGTGGGCCCTGGGCGTGCGCGGATTCCAGCTCCAGTTCCAGGACGTCAGCTACAGCGAGTGGCACTGCCGGGCGGACGCCGGACGGTACGGCGACGGCCCGCGGGCGGCCGCCCGCGCCCAGGCGGAGGTCGCGAACGCCGTCGCGCGCCACCTGGAGGGCCGGCAGGGCGGCGGGATCCCGCTCTCGCTGCTGCCCACGGAGTACTACCAGGACGGCGCCACCGACTTCCGCCACGAACTCGCACGGACGCTGGACCGCTCCGTGGAGGTGGCCTGGACCGGCGTCGGCGTCGTACCGGAGACGATCACGGGCACGCAGGTCGCCGAAGCGCAGGACGTGTTCCGCCACCCGCTGCTGACGATGGACGACTACCCGGTCAACGACTGGGCGGACGACCGCATCTTCCTCGGCCCCTACACCGGACGGGAGCCGGCCGTCGCGACCGCCACGGCCGGACTGCTGGCGACCGCGATGCGGCAGCCCTCGGCGTCCCGGATCGCGCTGTTCACGGCCGCGGACTACGCCTGGAACCCGCACGGCTACGACCGCGCCTCCTCCTGGCAGGCCGCCGTCGACGACCTCGCCGGCACCGACCCGGCCGCGCGCGGCGCGCTGCGCGCGCTGGCGGGCAACGAGGCCTCCTCCGCACTGGACGACAGCGAGTCGGCCTATCTGCGGCCGCTGCTGGAGGAGTTCCTGGACGCGTACGAGCACGGGAGCGACGAGCGGCTGCACGGCGCGGCGTACCGGCTGCGCGCCGCCTTCACCACGATGAGCGGCGCCCCGGAACGGCTCGACGGCCTGGTCGGCGGTGCGTTCGGCGGCGAAGTACAGCCCTGGCTGGCTCAGTTGGCGCGCTACGGATCCGCCGGGGAGCACGCGGTGGACATGCTGCTGGGGCTGCGCGGCGGCGACGGCACCGGCGCCTGGAAGGACCGGCTGGCCCTGGAGCGGGCGCGGCGGCGGATCGCGCAGAGCCAGGTGACGGTGGGCGACGGGGTGCTGGACCCGTTCCTGGCCAAGGCCCTGGCCACGGCGGACGCCTGGACCGGGATGCGCGTCGAGGACGGCACCGCCACCGCGACGCTGGGCTCGGCGCGTGCCACCGAACCGTCCCTCATGACCGACGGCAAGGACTCCACCGCCTGGGCCAGCGACGCCCCGCCGCGGCGGGGCGACACCTTCGGGGTGGACCTGGGCAGCGCCCGCGAGATCCGCGAGGTGCGGATCGTCATGGGCTCCGCGCAACCCGGCCCGGAACAGGACGACTACCTGAACCAGGCGGTGCTGGAGTACTCCTCGGGCGACGACGCCGGCTGGCGGCCGGTCACCGACGTGGCCGGCGAGCGCACCGTCACCGCGACCCTGCCGGAGGGCACCCGGGCCCGCTACGTACGGCTGCGGGCCACCGCCGCGCAGGAGAACGCCGTCACCGTGCGGGAGTTCACCGTGACCACCGGGGACGGGCACGAGCCCGCCGTCTCCGCGGGCGACCCGGCGGCCGGCGCCGCCGCCGACGGCGACGCGACCACGGCGTACCGCGTGCCTGCGGACGGGCTGACCCTGGAGTACGGCAGGGCCCGCCCCCTGGAGGCGCTGACCGTGCTGACCGGCCCCGAGGGCGGCGCGGACGGCGCCGTCGAGGCGCGCGTGCCCGGGCAGGGCTGGCGCCGGCTCGGCGCGCTGGGCGGCGGCTGGACCGAACTCGCCGCGAACGGCCTGCGGGTGGACGCGGTGCGGATCACCCCGGCGACCGGGACCCGGGCACCGGTCGTCCACGAGATCGTGCCCTGGTACGCGGACGGGCCGGCCGCCCGGATGACCCTGGACCGTGCCGAGGCCGACGTCGAGGCCGGTGGCACGCCTGCGACGGTCACCGCCGAACTGACCGACACCTCTCCGGGAGCGGCCCGGGTGACACTGACGGCCAAGGCCCCGCCGGGGGTGCGCGCGGTGGCTCCCGGCGACATCGAACTGCCGCGCGGCGGCAGGGTCGTGGTGCCGGTGAAGCTGTCGCTGCCCGAGGACGGCGTGCCGGGCGTGTACGAAGTGCCGCTGGAGTTCCGCGCCGAGGGCCGCACGGTCCGGCAGACCGTCACCGTGCACGCCTACCCGCGCACCGGCGGGCCGGACCTCGCGCAGGGCGCCACCGCCACCTCCTCCGGCGACGAGACCGAGGACTTCCCCGCCTCCGCGCTCACCGACGGCGACCCCGCCACCCGCTGGTCCTCCCCCGCGCAGGACGACGCCTGGGTGCAGGCGGAGCTGCCGCGGCCGGTCCGGATCGGCCGGGTGACGCTGCGCTGGCAGGACGCCTACGCCTCCCGCTACACGATCCTGACCTCGGCCGACGGGCAGAACTGGCACACGGCCGCCACCGTCGACGACGGCCACGGCGGCACCGAGTCGGTGCGCCTGGACGCTTCCGCCGACACGCGCTTCCTCCGTGTGCAGGGCGTGGAGCGCGGCACGAAGTACGGCTACTCGCTGTACTCGCTCCAGGCCTTCGCCGTCACGGGCTGAGCCCCGCCCGCGGCATCCCCGTGAACCGCTTGCCACGGTGATCAGGCGCATGCCACTATTCACTCAGTACATGTATTCAGCGAATAGAGCAGGGGACAAGGGGGTGAGGACCCGGTGAGTACCGGCAACACGCTGCTGGGACTGCTCGCCGCGGGGCCCGGACACGGGTACGACCTGAAGCGGCGGCACGACGAACGCTTCCCGCAGGCACGTCCGCTCGCCTACGGCCAGGTCTACACAACGCTGCAGCGCCTGGTCCGCGACGGCCTCGCGGAGGTCGACGCCACTTCGAGCGAAGGAGGGCCCGAGCGGACCACGTACCGGCTCACCGGGCAGGGCACCGGCGCGCTGCTGCGTTGGCTCGCCGAGCCCGTGCCACCCGCGCCGGTCACCGCGGCGAACGAGATCTTCGCCAAGGTCACGGCGATCATCGCCTCCGGCCACGGCGACCCGGCCGACTTCCTGCGCGCCCAGCGCGCCGCCCACCTCGCCCGGATGCGCGAACTCACCGCCGTGAAGACGGCGCCCGGCGCCCCCTTGTCGGCCGTGCTCTCCGCCGACTACGCCCTCACCCATCTCGACGCCGACCTGCGCTGGATGGACAACGCCGCGCAGCGCCTCGGCGCCCTGACCGAGGAGGTCACCTCCGCATGACCCCACCCCTGATCGAGGCCCGCGGCCTGGTCAAGCGTTACGGCACGACGGACGCTCTGCGCGGTGCGTCACTGCGCCTGCACCCCGGTGAGATCCTGGCCGTCAGCGGCCCGAGCGGCAGCGGCAAGTCCACGCTGCTGCACTGCCTGTCGGGCATCGTCCGGCCCGACGAGGGCGAGGTCCGCTACGGCGACGAGCGCCTCGACCAGGCGGGCGAGGCCCGCCGCACGACGCTGCGCCGCACCGACTTCGGGATCGTCTTTCAGTTCGGGCAGCTGGTCGGAGAACTGACCGCGCTCGACAACGTCGCGCTGCCGCTGCTGCTGGCCGGCACCCCCCGCGCCGCCGCCCATGCGGGCGCCCGGGACTGGCTGGAGCGCTTCGGCGTCGGCGACCGGGCCGCCCTGCGCCCCGGCGAGCTGTCCGGCGGCCAGTCCCAGCGCGTCGCCCTGGCCCGCGCCATGGTCACCGGGCCCAAGGCCGTCTTCGCCGACGAGCCGACCGGCGCCCTGGACTCCCTCGCCGGGGAACAGGTCATGACCGCCCTCGTGCAGGCCGCGCGCGAGGCGGGCACCGCCGTGCTCCTCGTCACCCACGAAGCCCAGGTCGCGGCGTACGCCGACCGCGAGATCACCGTCCGCGACGGCGCCGTGGACGGCGCACCCGCGCAGGTGCTCCGGTGACCGCGCTGCGGGCCGACGCCCGGCTGGCCTGGTCCCTGCTGCGCGGCTCCCCGAACGGCGAGTGGTGGCGGCTCGGCCTGACGGCGGCGAGTACGGCGCTGGGCACGCTCTTCGCGCTGGCGGCCACGGTCGTCGCGGTGATCGGCACCCGGTTCGGCGGCGGGGCGCACTGGTACAGCCATCAACTGTTCAACGACCGCACCACCCGGTCCGGGCTGGTCATCGGACTGCTGCTGCTGATCGTCCCCCTGCTGGCGTTTCTGGGCCAGTGCACCCGGATCGGCGCCGTGCAACTGGAGCAGCGGCTCGCCGCGCTGAGGCTGGCCGGCGCGACCCCCCGCCAAGTGCGCCGCATCCAGGCGCTGGAGACCGGTACGGCCTGCGGGATCGGCGCGCTCGCCGGACTGGCGGCCTTCCTCGTGCTGCGGGCGGTGCTGGGTGCGCTGCATCCCGTCACCGTGCCCGATGGCGGGCCACTGGGGTTGACGGCCTGGCCCGCGGACGTGCCCGTCCCCTGGGTCGCGGCCGCGGCCGTGGTGTTCGGGATGCCGCTGATCGCGACGCTGGAGGCCCGGTTCACGCTGCGTCGCGCGGCGGCCGATCCGCTGGGGGTCGCCTCGGGGGGCCGGCGGCCGTACCCCCGGCCGGGGCGGGGACGGCTGGCGCTGTGGGCGCTCGCTCCGCTGGCGCTCGTCGCGGCGACCGGCCTCCAGGTGGCGAATATGTTCGTGCTCGGCGGCCGGTCCTCGGTCTACGGGGTCTCCGCGCCGGTCTCTCTGGCCGCCGTCGTGCTGTCCCTGGTCGGCGTGCTGTACGGCAGCGCCGGGCTCGCCCTCCTCACGGGGCGCCTCGCGGCCCGCTCCGGGCGCCCGGCACTGCTGATCGCGGGAGAGCGCCTCCAGGCCGATCCCTGGGCGGCTACCCGCTCACACGGAGCGGTACTGCTGGCCGTGCTGGCGGGGGTCGGTTTCATGGGCGTACGGCGCCTGATGATCGAGGACCTCGCCGCGCCGTACCGGCTTCCGTACAGCGCGGAGGACCTGGACTACTACTTCGACGGGCTCCGTGCGGTCGGCGCCGGCATCGTGATCGCCTTCGCGGTGGCCGTCGGCGGTCTGGTGGTCGCGGCGGTCGAATCGTTGATCACCCGGCGCCGGACACTGGCCGCCCTGGCCGCCGGCGGGGTGCCCCGAGGCGTCCTGAACCGCGCGGCACTGCTGGAGACCGCCCTGCCGCTGGTGCCGGCGGCCGTGCTGGCGACGGGGTGCGGTCTGCTGGCCGTCGGAAGTTGGTGGAAGGCGGCGGGACTCGACAGCTCGTACGCGTTCCCGCTGCTGGAACCGCTGCTCGCCGCCGTCGCCCTGCCGGCCGCCGCGCTTTTGGCCACCGCCGCCTCGCTCCCCCTGCTGCGGCGGACCGTGCACCCTGCGCAGTTGCGGTTCGAGTAGGACGACACGCCGACGCGGCTCCACGGGCCCCGGACCGCCACGGGGGGCGGCCCGGGGCCCGTGGGGCCGTGCCGGGCAACACAAAGGCCCGGTCTCAGGCGGATATGCCGTCGATCCGGGCCAAGGCGTCGTCCGCGCCGAATGGCTGCAGGTATGGCAGCCAGCGCGGGTCCCTATGCCCCGTCCCGATGATCCGCCAGGCGAGGCCGGACGGCGGGGCGGGCTGATGGCGCATGCGCCAGCCGAGCTCGGCGACATGCCGGTCGGCCTTGAGATGGTTGCACCGGCGGCAGGCAGCGACCACGTTCTCCCACGTGTGCTGGCCTCCGCGGCTGCGCGGGATCACGTGGTCGACGCTGGTTGCGACGCCTCCGCAGTACGCGCACCGGCCGCCGTCCCGGGCGAAGAGCGCCCGCCGGGTCAGGGGCACGGGGCCGCGAAAGGGGACTCGGACGAATTTGGTGAGCTTGACAACACTGGGTGCGGGGACAGAACAGGTCGCGCTGTGCAGATAAGCGCCGGATTCCTCGAGGCACACGGCCTTCTTGTTCAGCACGAGGATCAGTGCGCGGCGGAGCGGTACGACGCCGAGCGGCTCGTACGACGCATTGAGGACCAGGACATGCGGCACGGGTGCCTCCTTTTACGCCGGCGGCGCGTGGCTCGCGCCGGGACGATCTGCCCACAGTCTCTCCGGAAGCCTGGTCGCGGCGCCACCATGACCGGGTAACGGACCGAGGGTGTTTTCGACCACACCCCTTTACATGCCCTGAATCAGCGCACGTCGCTCCCGAACGGGGCAACGAGACACATCGTTTACCCCGTTAGTGTGGGAAGCCTGCCCGACCGGAGGTTCCCGCCTTGTCCACACCGCTCGCCACCGCCTCGACCATCGACGACGCCCAGAAATCCGCCGATGGCGCGGCCGAGTACATCGGCCAGAACTGGGCGGACTGGCTCGGCGCGGGTCTGCGGATCGTGCTGATCCTGGTCATCGCGCTGGTACTGCGGGTGATCGTGCGGCGGATGCTGACCAAGGTGATCGAGCGGATGAACCGCGGCGCCGAGGCCGCCGCGTCCGGCGCGCTGAGCGGGCTGCTGGTCAACGCCGAGCGGCGGCGGCAGCGCAGCGAGGCGATCGGCTCGGTGCTGCGCAGCGTGGCCTCGTTCGTGATCATGGGAACGGCCGCACTGACCGTGCTGTCGGTGCTGCAGATCAATCTGGCCCCGCTGCTGGCCAGCGCCGGTGTGGCCGGTGTGGCCATCGGTTTCGGCGCCCGCAACCTGGTGACGGACTTCCTCTCCGGGGTCTTCATGATCCTGGAGGACCAGTACGGCGTGGGCGACGTCATCGACGCGGGCGTGGCCAGCGGCACGGTGATCGAGGTCGGGCTGCGGGTGACGAAGCTGCGCGGCGACAACGGCGAGATCTGGTACATCCGCAACGGCGAGGTCAAGCGCATCGGCAACCTCAGTCAGGGCTGGGCGACGGCGACCGTGGACGTACGGATCGGCTACCACGAGGACCTGGACCGCGCGCGGGCCCTGATCCTGCGGGCGGCCGAGGAGATGGCCAAGACCCAGCCGTGGGACGAGGTGCTGTGGGAGCCGGTCGAGGTACTGGGGCTGGAGTCGGTGACCGCGAACTCGATGGTCCTGCAGGCGCAGGCCAGGACGATGCCCGGCAAGGCGATGTCGGCCGCGCGCGAACTGCGCTGGCGGATCAAGCGGACCTTCGACGAGGCCGGGATGGCGATCGTCGGCGGCCTCCCGGCGGCGTCGGACGACGAGGAGGCGGTGGACCCGACCGCCGGTATCGCCGCGCCGTCGGCACTGGCCAACCCCGTGTCCCCGCAGGCACTCGCGGCGCAGCCGCTGCCGACCAGCACCACGAAGTGATCTGACGGACCGGGCGCTCGCGCCAGGGATCGCAAGGGGGCGCCGGGCAGTTGCCCGGCGCCCCCTTTTCACGCCTTGGCGCCCCTGATAACACTTTGACGCCGTCCCTGATCCACCCTTGACGCTCCCCGCGCCGGGCGCCTACCTTGCCTTTCACCAACAGGAAAGTTTACTAACTACCAACGGGTCACTGCCCGCCCACGAACCCCACCCAGCCCGTCCGCCCGTGCCGTAGCGTGCGGCGGACGAGCCGTCGACACGAGGAAGGACGAGACCGTGGCCGGTACCCCCGGAGCCCCCGGCACCCCCGGTACACCCGGCACGCCGCGCGTCCTGCGCGCGATGAACGACCGCGCCGCTCTCGACCTGCTCCTCGAACACGGCACTCTGTCCCGCACCCGCATCGGCAAGCTCACCGGCCTGTCGAAGCCGACCGCCTCACAGCTGCTGGCCCGGCTGGAGTCCGCCGGGCTGGTGGTCGCCACCGGCACCACCGCCGGCCGGCCGGGTCCCAACGCCCAGCTGTACTCGGTCAACCCCGCCGCCGCGCACGTCGCCGGGCTCGACGTGACCACCGAGCACATCCGTGCCGCGGTCGCCGACATCACCGGCACGGTCACCGGCGAGTTCGAACTGCCGACCCCGGGGCGCAGCCGGCGCTCCCACGGCGCCGTCGAGCAGGTGGCCCAGGCGGTCGACGGCGCGGTGAAGGCCGCGGGCCTGCACCTGACCGACCTGCACCGGATCGTCGTCGGCACCCCGGGCGCCTTCGACCCGAGCACCGGGCGGCTGCGCTACGCCAGCCATCTCCCCGGCTGGCACTCCCCCACCCTGCTGGAGGAACTGGCCGCGGCCCTGCCCGTGCCCCTGGAGTACGACAACGACGTGAACCTCGCCGCCGTCGCCGAGCAGCGGCTGGGCGCGGCCCGCGGCCACGACGACTTCGTCCTGCTGTGGAACGAGGAGGGCATCGGTGCCGCCGTCGTCATCGGCGGCCGGCTGCACCGCGGCCGGACCGGTGGCGCGGGCGAGGTGGGCTTCATGCCGGTGCCGGGCACGCCCCTGGTCCGGCACGTGGCCAAGGCCAACGCCGGCGGCTTCCAGGAACTGGCGGGCTGCAACGCCGTGTTGCGGATCGCCCGCGAACTGGGACTGACCGTTCCCCGCGGTACCCAGGCCGGAGCGGCCTCGGCCCTGCTGTCCTCGGCGGCGGCCGGCGGCGACGACGGGCCGCAGGCGGAACTGCTGCGGCGCTTCGCGACCGGGCTCGCCATCGGCCTCGCCTCGCTGGTGACCGTGCTCGACCCCGAACTGATCGTCCTGGCCGGCGGAGTGATCGCCGCCGGCGGGGAACCCCTGCGCGCACTCGTCCAGGCGGAACTGGCCGAACTCGCCGTGCCCCGGCCCCGGCTGGTGCTCGGCGCCGTGCCGGAACACCCCGTCCTGAGCGGGGCACTGCAGAGCGCCCTGGCCACCACCCGCGACGAGGTGTTCGACACCTCCCGCTGAATCCCGCCGAACCGAACCACCGACCGCCCACCACACACCCGCACCCGCACCCGCACCCGCAGCGGGGGTCACCCGTCACCGGCACCACCCGGCGGGCCCCTCCGCAGGCATCGCACACCCTCGAACCGCCCCCGAAAGTCCCCGGAGGAAGCGAAGTGTCCGGTTCCACCAAGACGGCCGCGGCCGCCATCGCCGCCGCCGCCGCGATATCCCTGCTGACGAGCGCGTGTACGGGCTCCAGCAACAACACGGCGAGCGACGACCCCAGCAAGGACGTCACCATCACCTTCTGGCACGGCTGGTCCGCGCCCAGCGAGGTGAAGGCGATCAGCGCCAACGTCACTGCGTTCGAGAAGGCGCACCCCAACATCCACGTCAAGGTGCAGGGCAACATCACCGACGACAAGATCAACCAGGCGCTGCGGGCCGGCGGCCCGAACGCCCCGGACGTCGTCTCCTCCTTCACCACCGACAACGTCGGCAAGTTCTGCTCGTCCAACGCCTTCGCCGACCTGGACCCCTACCTGAAGAAGTCCGGCATCGACGCGGCGACGACCTTCCCCAAGCCGATGCTGGAGTACACCCAGTTCGAGGGGAAGCGCTGCACACTGCCGCTGCTCGGCGACGCCTACGGGCTGTACTACAACAAGGACGCCTTCAAGGCCGCCGGGATCGCCGCCCCGCCCAAGACGCTGTCCGAGTTCAAGGCCGATGCCGTCAAGCTCACCAAGTCCAAGGGTGACTCCTACTCCCAGCTCGGCTTCATGCCCAACTTCCACGGCTACGAGTCGACCACCACCCACCTTGCCGCCCAGTGGGGCGCGAAGTACTTCGACGCCGACGGCAAGTCCAGCGTCGCCAAGGACCCCGGTTTCGCGGCCATGTTCACCTGGCAGCAGGACATGGTGAAGGCGCTCGGCGGCTTCAAGAAGCTGGAGAAGTACCGGTCCACCTTCGGTGACGAGTGGGGCGCCAAGAACCCCTTCCACACCGGCCAGGTGGCCATGGCGATGGACGGCGAGTGGCGGGCCGGCATGGCCAAGGAGTCCGGCGCGAAGTTCGACATCGGCGTCGCCCCCTTCCCCGTGCCGGACGACCAGGCCGACACCTACGGCAAGGGCTACCTGTCGGGGACGATCATCGGCGTCGCCAACACCAGCGCCAAGAAGAACGCCGCCTGGGAACTGGTCAAGTACATGGCCACCGACACCGACGCGGTCGTCAACTTCGCCAACGCCATCCACAACGTGCCCTCCACGCTCGCCGCGCTGAAGTCGCCGAAGCTGGACGCCGATCCCCTCTTCCGCACCTTCGTGGACATCGCGCAGAACCCCAACAGCACCACTACCCCCGCCAGTGTCAACGGCGGCACCTACCAGCTCACGCTGCAGGACTTCGGCTACGCCTACGAGTCCGGCAAGCAGTCCGACCTGACCGCCGGCCTCAAGGGCGTCGACACGCAGGTCGACAAGGACATCGCGCAGGCCCGGTGATGAGTGCGAGCGTCCACCCCCTGCTGAGGGCGAAGCGCCGCCGCGAGGCGCTTCGCACCCTCGCCTTCCTCTCCCCGTGGCTGATCGGCTTCAGCGTCTTCTTCGCCTACCCGCTGATCTCGACCGTCTACTTCTCCTTCATGAAGTACGACGGCTTCACCGCCCCGACCTGGAACGGCGTCAAGAACTGGTCGTACGTCTTCAACGACTACCCCTTCTTCTGGCCCGCGTTGCGCAACACCCTGTGGCTGGTCGTGGTCATGGTCAGCCTGCGGGTCGTCTTCGGCCTGGGCGTCGGCCTGCTGATCACCAAGATCAAGACAGGCGCCGGGCTCTTCAGGACCGCCTTCTACCTGCCCTACCTGGCCCCGCCGGTCGCCGCGACGATGGCCTTCGCCTTCCTGCTCAACCCCGGCACCGGACCCGTGAACCACGTGCTGGGCAGCCTCGGCCTGCCGCAGCCCGGCTGGTTCAACGACCCGACCTGGTCCAAGCCGGCCCTGACGCTGCTGGCCTTGTGGGGCATCGGCGACCTGATGGTCATCTTCATGGCCGCGCTGCTCGACGTCCCCAAGGAGCAGTACGAGGCCGCCGAGCTGGACGGCGCCGGCGCCTGGTCCCGGTTCCGCTACGTCACCCTGCCGAACATCTCGCCCATCGTGATGTTCGCCGTGGTGACCGGGGTCATCCAGACCATGCAGTACTACACACAGCCCCTGGTCGCCGGAAAGGTCGCCAGCGGCATCATCGGCGGCTCCGGCCAGCAGTTCGAGCCCGGCTATCCGGAGAAGTCCACGCTGACGCTGCCCCAATTGGTCTACAACCTCGGCTTCCAGCGCTTCGACACCGGCGCGGCCTGCGTGATCGCCCTTGTGCTGTTCGCACTCGCCATGGTCTTCACCGCACTCCTGATGCGCCGCCGCAGCGGCTTCCTGTCGGCGGAGGACTGATACCGATGACCCACGCCACTCTCGCCCCGCCCGCCACGACCCCGGCGACCGGTCTGTCGGACCAGTCCCGGCGGGCCGCGGCCCGCCGGGCGGCGCTGCACTGGATCGCCGTGCACGCGCTCGGCATCGCCGCCGCCCTCTTCTTCGTCCTCCCGTTCGTCTTCGTCTTCCTCACCGCGGTGATGAGCGACAACCAGGCCCTGACCCGCGACCTGTGGCCCAGGACCTGGGAATGGAGCAACTTCGGCACCGTCTGGGACACCCCCGGCTTCCTCACCTGGTGGCGCAACACCCTGCTGTACGCCGGCCTCGGCACCGTGCTGACGGTCGTCTCCAGCACCCCGGTCGCCTACGCGCTCGCCAAGTTCCGCTTCCGCGGGCGGAATCTGTCGATGATGCTGGTGATCTCCACGATGATGCTGCCCCCGCAGGTCGTCATCGTCCCCATGTATCTCTTCTGGGCCAAGCAGCTGCACCTGTCGGGCACCCTGTGGCCGCTGATCATCCCGATGGCCTTCGGCGACGCGTTCACCATCTTCCTGCTGCGGCAATTCCTGCTCACCATCCCCAAGGAGTACACGGACGCGGCGCGGGTCGACGGCTGCGGCGAGCTGCGCACGATGCTGCGCGTCGTGCTGCCCATGGCGAAGCCCGCCATCGCCGCCGTGGCGCTGTTCCAGTTCTTCTACTGCTGGAACGACTACTTCGGGCCGCAGATCTACGCGAGCGAGAACCCGGCGGCCTGGACACTGAGTTACGGCCTGGAATCCTTCAAGGGCGCCCATCACACGAACTGGAACCTGACGATGGCCGCCACCGTGCTGGTCATGGCACCGGTGATCGTCGTCTTCTTCTTCGCGCAAAAGGCCTTCATCGAGGGCGTGACATTGACGGGAGTCAAGGGATGAAGCTGGCTGTCGTGGGCGGCGGGTCCACGTACACCCCCGAACTCATCGACGGGTTCGCGCGGTTGCGCGAGACCCTGCCGATCGAGGAGCTGGTCCTCGTCGACCCGGCCGCGGACCGGCTGCGGCTGGTCGGCGGCCTCGCCCGGCGGATCTTCGCCAAGCAGGGCCACCCCGGGACCGTCACCACCACCTCCGATCTGGACGCGGGCGTGGCGGGTGCCGACGCCGTGCTGCTGCAACTGCGGGTGGGCGGACAGGCGGCCCGCGCGCAGGACGAGACCTGGCCGCTGGAGTGCGGCTGCGTCGGCCAGGAGACCACCGGCGCCGGCGGGCTGGCCAAGGCCCTGCGCACCGTGCCGGTGGTGCTGGACATCGCGGAGCGGGTCCGCAGAGCCGCGCCCGATGCCTGGATCATCGACTTCACCAACCCGGTCGGCATCGTCACCCGGGCCCTGCTGCAGGCCGGGCACAAGGCCGTCGGCCTGTGCAATGTGGCGATCGGCTTCCAGCGGAAGTTCGCCTCCTTCCTGGGGGTGACCCCCGAGCAGGTCCACCTGGACCACGTGGGCCTGAACCACCTCACCTGGGAGCGAGGGGTGCGGATCGGCGGGCCCGACGGCGAGGACGTGCTGCCCAAGCTGCTGGCCGCGCACGGCGACGCCATCGCCGACGACCTGCACCTGCCCCGGACCCTGCTGGACCGGCTCGGCGTCGTGCCCTCGTACTACCTGCGCTACTTCTACGCGCACGACGAGGTCGTGCGGGAACTGGGGTCGAAGCCGTCCCGGGCCGCCGAGGTCGCCGCGATCGAGGCCGAACTGCTGGAGATGTACGGGGACGAGAGCCTCGACGAGAAGCCGGAGCTGCTGTCACGCCGCGGCGGCGCGTACTACTCCGAGGCCGCCGTTGCCCTGGCCTCCTCGCTGCTGCGGGACACCGGCGACGTCCAGGTCGTCAACACCCTCAACAACGGCACCCTGCCCTTCCTCCCCGACGACGCCGTCATCGAGGTGCCCGCCACCGTCGACGCGAGCGGGACGCACCCGCTCCCGGTCGCGCCGCTGGACCCGCTCTACAGCGGCCTGATCGCGAACGTCACCGCCTATGAGGACCTGGCCCTGGCGGCCGCCGTGCACGGCGGCCGGGACCGCGTCTTCAAGGCGCTGCTGTCCCACCCCCTGATCGGCCAGCACGAGTACGCCGATGCCCTGACCGACCGTCTGATCGCGCACAACCGGGAGCACCTCGCGTGGATCTGAACCGTCCCCTCGACGGGGGGGTCCTCGCGATCGACGCGGGCAACAGCAAGACCGACGTCGCCCTCGTCGCCGCCGACGGGTCGGTGCTCGGCACCGCCCGCGGCGGCGGCTTCCAGCCGCAGATCACCGGTGTGGAGGCGGCGGTCGAGGTGGTCGCCCGTATCGTCGAGCGGGCGGCCGAAGCCGCCGGGACCGCCGTGCGCCCCGGTGAACCGCTGGTGGGGCATGTCTCGGCCTGCCTGGCCAACGCCGACCTGCCGGTAGAGGAACAGCAGCTCGAACTCGCCGTGCACGCCCGGGGGTGGGGTGTCACCGCCCGCGTCGCCAATGACACCTTCGCGCTGCTGCGCGCGGGTGTGGACGAGCCGCGCGGTGTCGCCGTGGTCTGCGGCGCCGGCATCAACTGCGCGGGCATGCTGCCCGACGGCCGCACGGCCCGTTTCCCCGCCATCGGGCACCTCTCCGGTGACTGGGGCGGCGGATCGGGCCTGGCCGACGAGGCGCTGTGGTGGGCGGCGCGCGCGGAGGACGGGCGCGGCGGCCCCACCGCTCTGGCGGCCACGCTGCCCGCGCACTTCGGGCTCACCTCGATGTACGCGCTGATCGAAGCACTGCACTTGGGACGCATTGATTTCTCCCGTAAGCACGAATTGACCCCTGTACTCTTCAAAACCGCGGAATCGGGCGATTCGGTTGCCCGGGCCATCGTGGAACGTCAGGCGGAGGAGATCGTGGTCATGGCCGCGGTCGCGCTGGACCGGCTCGGTCTGCTGGACGAGGAAGTCGATGTGGTGCTCGGCGGCGGGGTCCTGGCGGCCCGTCACCCGCTGCTGATGGACTCGGTGACCGCCCTGCTGGCCGCCCGCGCCCCCCGGGCCGTCCCGCGGGTCGTCACCGCACCGCCCGTCCTCGGCGCCGCGCTGCTCGGCCTGGACCGGTCCGGGGCGGGGACCGAGGCGCAGGCCCGGCTGCGCGCGCACTACGAGCCGGTGGCGCCGGTGCCGTAGCCCGCGCGCAGGCCGGGAACCGAACACGCACCCGCGTGCGTGGTGAGCAGCGAGAGGTAACGCGCGCACGGGCCGGGCGGGGGGACGTCGACCGGGGCGGAACGGGCGGAACCGGCGGCAAGATCCACCCAATTCGCGGGTGGATGTCGGCGCCGGCGGCCATACTGCTGGTCATGGGCTCGGCGCGCGTGCGCGGGGATCGAGTCGGGGGGAGGGCTGGCGGATGCGGACGCCGACGAATACGGAACCGCCGACCGTGAGGGGGCCCGGCGATCCGCCGGGGCAGGACTCCGGCGCGCCCGGGGACGCGCGGTCGTGGGCGTGGGTCGACCAGGTGCGCGCGTGGCGCACGGCCGCGACCACCGAGCCGGGCCGGCTGCGGGTGATCGGGGCCCTGCTGGTGGTGCTGGTCGTGGCGTTCGGGGCGGTGACGGCCTGGCAGATCACCGAGCGCGCGACCGCGGCCGACGACGTGATCCACCACAGTGAGCCGCTCAGCGCGCGCGCTGCGGACATCTACCGGTCGCTGGCCGACGCCGGCGCCACCGCCTCCGGCGGGTTCCTCGCCGGGGGCGTGGAGCCCGCCGACGTCAGCGGGCGCTACACCAAGGACATCGACGTCGCCTCCCGGAGCATCACGCAGGCGGCGGCGAGTTCGGAGGGTTCGCCCGGATCGCGCGACCGGCTGGAGCGGCTCAACCAGCGGCTCTCGGAGTACACCGGCCTGATCGAGCGGGCCCGTTCCAACAACCGGCAGGGCTTCCCGGTCGGCGGGGCGTATCTGCGCCGCGCCAACGACCTGATGAACGAGCAGATCCTGCCCGACGCCAAGGAACTGTGGACGATCGAGACGGCCCGGCTCGGCCGTGACTACGACGACGCCCAGGCACTGCCGTGGGGGGCCTGGGCGCTGGGCGGCGTCGCGCTGGTGGCCCTGGTCTGGGCGCAGCGGCGCGCGTACCGGCGTACCCACCGGGTGTTCAACGTCGGCCTGCTGGCGGGGACCGCCGCCACCGTCGCCGTGCTGCTGTGGCTGGTGGCGGGGCACGGCGTGGCACGCGCCCGGCTGGACGACTCGTACGCGCACGGGGCCCGGTCCCTGCAGGTCCTCAACGAGGCGCGCATCGAGTCCCTGCAGGCCCGCAGCAACGAGAACCTGACGCTGGTGGCCCGCGGCAGCGGTGACGCGTACAACACCGCCTACCTCCAGCAGATCCAGGACATGGCAGGCACCAGGGCCGACGGGAAGACCGGCCTGCTCGCCCGGGCGCTGCGGCTGGCGGACGACACCGAGAGCCGGGAGAGCATCACCACCGCGATGAAGGACGCCAAGGCCTGGTGGAGCCTGAACCTCCAGGCCCGCGCGAAGGACGACGCCGGCAGCTACCTGGACGCGGTGGCCCAGACGATCGGCGGGAGCTACGAGAACGGCGAGCAGGCCAAGGAGTACACGGGCGTCTGTTTCGACGGGGTCGACAGCAGTCTGGCCAAGGCCGTCGCCCACGAACAGGAGGAGTTCGAGCAGGCCGCCGAGGACGGCCGCGGCGCGCTGAACGGACTGGGCGCCGGCGCGGCGCTCCTGGCGGTGCTCGGCGCGGCGGGAGCGGTGCTCGGCATCGGGCGCCGGTTGTCGGAGTACCGATGAGCGGCGGAGGGAGGCCGCGGATGACACGCGGGGGGCAGGGCATGCGGGGCTGGGGAGGCGTGGCCGCGATGGCCGGGCTGTGCGTGCTGGCGGTCGCCGGCACAGCCCTGCCGCTGCACTTCAGGGCGGCCGAGCGAGCGGATGCGGAGCGCGCGGCGACCATCACGCACTCGGCGACGCCCGCCGGCGCGGAGCAGGCCGGGCGGCAGGCCGCCGCCGACGACTGCGGCGGCCACCCGGAGGCGAGCCTGCTGCCGTCCGGGGAGAGCGGGCCGGCCGTCGAACGGATCAAGCAGCGCGGCAAACTCGTCGTCGGTGTCGACCAGAACGGCTACCGCTGGAGTTACCGCGACCCGGTCAGCCGCAAGATCATCGGATTCGACATCGACCTGGCCAAGGCGATCGCCCAGGACATCCTCGGCGACGACGACGCGATCGTGTACAAGACGGTGCCGACCGCCAAGCGCTTCGAGGCCGTCAACAACGGCGACGTCGACGTGCTGGTGCGCACGGTCAGCATCACCTGCGAGCGGATCAAGGAGAAGCACATCGCCTTCTCCACGGCCTACTTCGAGGCGGGGCAGCAACTGCTGGTCCCCCGGCAGGGTTCCGTCATCAAGGGTTTCGACGGCTCCATCACCGGCAAGCGGATCTGCACCGCCCAGGGCACCACCGGCGAGGCGAAGCTGGAGGAGGAGAAGGACCGGCTGCGGCCGCGGATCGTTCTCGTCCCCAACCAGCTGGACTGTCTGGTGAAGCTGCAACTGGGCGAGGCCGACGCCGTGTTCACCGACAACGCGCTCGCCGCGGGGCAGGCGGCCCAGGACCCGGCGGTGCGCCTGGTGGGCAAGCCCGTCACGACGGAGTACTACGGCGTGGCCATGAACGAGAAGGACACCGACCTGGTGCGCCGGGTCAACAAAGTGCTGGCGGACTACCGCAGTGGCGGCCCGGACAGCCGGTGGATGCAGGCGTACCGTACCTGGCTGGAGGCGGATCTCCCCGGCATCGAGGGGCCGCCGGAACCGCTGTACCGGGACTGAGGCGGACCGGCGCCCGCGCGGGCGTCCCACGACCGACGGGGAACCGGCCGACAGCTGACGCAGACACGGGGACCGGCGGAGAAGGAAGAAGGTGCGATGGCGCTCGCGGGACCATCCGGACCGGCGATGAGCCGCGAGGACGTCGACCGTGCCCTGGCGCGGCTCGGTGACGAGCGGGAGGCGATCGAGGCGTCCCTGCTCGCGCTCCAGGACCACTCCGGCCGCAGGCTGCTGGAGGGGGCGGCGCTCACCGGCGCCACCAAGGAGCGCTGGGCCGCCGCCGAGCAGGCCCTGTCCTTGCTGTGGGCGCACTTCGACGCGTACACCGACGCGCTCACCAGCGCCCGCGCGCTGCGTTCGCGCCGCCGCTGGCCCACCCAGAGCGAGTTGCGGGACCTGACGGAACTGCTGCGCGGTTCCGGCATCACGGTCTCCGGCGGCGCGGTCCCGGAGGCCGCCCGCGGACTGACCGGTCCCGCCCGGCTGAGTGAACGGCTCAGCCTGGAAGAGCTGCTGGCGCGGATGAACGACCGGTACGCGCAGGTACTGGACGTCGTCTCGGCCGTCGACGCGGTGTGGTCGGCGCTGCCGGCGCGCATCGACCTGCTCGCCGCCGAGGCGCAGCGGGTCCGCTCCCTGGCCGAGTCGGTCGGGGTGCGCCCGGGCACCCACCCCTCCGGTGACGACCTGGGGGAACTGCTGACGTCACTGGGGGCGCTGCGCGGCCAGGTCGTCTCCGACCCGCTGCTGTTCTGGACCGCCGGGCGCCCCGACACCGGGCGCTACGACCGGGCGGGCCGCGCGCTGGAGGACATACGCCGTGAGGTCGAGGCCGTCCTGCACGTGCGGGACGACGCCGACCACCGGATGATGCGGCTGCGGGACGTGCTGTCGCGCGCCGACCGGACGCTCACCGAGGCGCGCAGCGCCCGCGTCGAGGTGCTCTCCAAGATCGCCGCGTCGGAGGTCCCCGCGGTGAGCGGCGCGCCGGTCGTCCTGCAGGACCAGCTGACCGCCGCCGTGGAGTTCCGCAGGACCGGGCAGTGGCACCGGCTGTCCCCGCTGCTGGACGGTCTGGAGCAGCGTGCCGACGACGAGTTGCTGCGCGCCCGCGAGTCACTGACGGCGGTCACCGCACCTTTGGCGGTCCGCGCGGAGCTGCGGGGACGGCTGGACGCCTACCGGGCGAAGGTGGCTCGTCACGGTTTGGCGGAGGATCCGCTGCTGATGGAGCGGTACGACCACGCGCGGCGTCTTCTGTGGAGTGCGCCGTGCGATCTGCGCGCCGCGGAGAGCGCGGTGCTGCGCTATCAGCGCGCGGTGTCCGACATGCTGGTACCGGGGCAGGCGGGACCTGCCGATCACAAGGGGGATGGGCGATGAAGTGCCAGCGTCCGGGCTGCGACGGGACGATCGAAGACGTCGGCGGCGGCCAGCTGTTCTGTGACACCTGCGGCCTCGCCCCGGTGACGGCCGGCGGCGGAACCGGCACCGCATCCGGCGCGGGCACGGGACCGGGGTCCGGATCGGGATCGGGGTCCGGGTCGGCATCGGCATCGGCATCGGCCGTCTCGTCGGGGTCCGCGCCCTCCTCGCGTTCCGCCCGCTCGTCGGGCACCTCCCGCTCCTCCCGCCGCTCGGTGTCCGGGCGGCTGTCCCGTTCCCTCAGCGGCGGCACCGTCGGCGGCACCCCGGTGTCGGTGCGCAGTTCGCGCTCCGCCTCCAGCGGCCCGACCCGCAGCAAGCTCGGCGCGGGACTGGTGGCCGTTCCGCCGATCCCGCGGCCCGACCCCGCCGCGTCGGTCCTGCAGGACCCGCAGGTTCCCGAGCGGAAGCGGTTCTGCAGCAAGGGCGACTGCGGCGCGCCGGTCGGGCGCAGCCGCGGCGACCGCCCGGGGCGCACGGACGGCTTCTGCACCAAGTGCGGTCACCCGTACTCGTTCACGCCCAAGCTCCAGGCGGGCGACGTGGTGCACGGCCAGTACGAGGTGGTGGGCTGCCTCGCCCACGGCGGACTCGGCTGGATCTACCTGGCGGTGGACCGGGCGGTCAGCGACCGCTGGGTGGTGCTCAAGGGTCTGCTGGACACCGGCGACGAGGACGCCCTGGCGGCGGCGGTCTCCGAACGGCGCTTCCTGGCCGAGATCGAGCACCCCAACATCGTGCGGATCTACAACTTCGTCGAACACCTCGACCCGCGCACGGGCAGCCTCGACGGCTACATCGTGATGGAGTACGTCGGCGGCAAGTCGCTCAAGGAGATCGCCAACGAGCGCCGCTCCGCCGACGGCAGGCGCGAACCGCTGCCCGTCGACCAGGCGATCGCCTACGCCATAGAGGCGCTGGACGCCCTCGGCCACCTGCACAGCCGCAATCTGCTCTACTGCGACTTCAAGGTCGACAACGCCATCCAGACCGAGGACCGGCTCGAACTCATCGACATGGGCGCGGTGCGCCGCATGGACGACAACGACAGCGCGATCTACGGCACCGTCGGCTACCAGGCCCCCGAGGTGCCGGAGGTCGGTCCCTCCGTCGCCTCCGACCTCTACACCGTCGCGCGCACCCTCGCGGTGCTCACCTTCGACTTCCAGGGCTACACGAACGTCTTCGTGGACAGCCTGCCCGACCCCGGCAACATCGAGGTCTTCTCGCGCTACGAGTCCTTCTACCGGCTCCTGGTGCGGGCCACCGACCCCGACCCGGGGCGCCGCTTCGCCTCGGCGGAGGAGATGGGCGACCAGCTGCTGGGCGTGCTGCGCGAGGTCGTCGCCATGGGCACCGGGACGCCGCGGCCCGCGCTGTCCACGCTGTTCGGACCCGAGCTGCGCGTGGTGGACACCGAGTTGCTCGCGCCCGCGGACGGCGACGCCTCCTCGCTCGGCGGCGGCCGGAGGAACGGGCGGGCCGACGGCACGGCGGACGGCGGTGCCCCGGCGGCCGCCCCCGCCCTCGCCGCGGCGCCCCCGATGCCCGCCCTGCCACCGGCGAACGGCGCCTACAGCCCGACGGTGGCGGGCGCCCCCTACGCCGTCCCGGCCCAGCGGACCGGGTCCGCCCCCGCACCCGTGGCCGGTCATGCCGGAACTGCCGGCCCGGCGGTCACGCGGCTCGACGTACGAGCCGCCGCCCTGGCGCTGCCGGTGCCGCACGTCGACTCGGCCGATCCCAACGCCGGCTTCCTCGCGGGCATGGCGGCCGCCGCGCCCGCGGAGCTGGTGGCGGCGCTGCAGGCGGCGCCCATGGAGTCCACGGAACTGAGGCTGCGCCTGGTGCGCGCCTGGCTCGACACCGCGAACACGCGCGCGGCCACCGAGGCGCTGGACGGGCTCCAGGACGAACACGGCGACGACTGGCGGGTGGTGTGGCACCGCGGCCTGGCCGCGCTCGCCACCGGCGACCACGAGACCGCCGCCCTCGCCTTCGACGCGGTCTACGACGCCTTCCCCGGCGAGCCGGCACCCAAGCTGGCGCTCGGCATCTGCGCCGAGGTACTGGGGCAGCTGGACAACGCCGCCGAGTACTACCGGCTGGTGTGGAGCACCGACCACAGCTACGTCAGCGCCGCCTTCGGCCTCGCCCGGGTGCAACTGGCTGCCGGCGACCGCACGGGGGCCGTCGCGACGCTGGAGTCGGTACCCGAGGCGTCCATCCACTACACGGCGGCACGGGTCGCGGCGGTACGGGCCCGGTTGCGCGACCGCCCACCGCAGGAGGCGCTGCTCGGCGACCTGCGGGCCGCCGCGCGGCAGGTCGAGGACCTGCAGCGGCTGGGCCTGGACACCCGGCTGCGCGAGCAGTTGTCCACGGAGGTGCTGGGCACGGCCCTGGACTGGGTGCTCGCCGGACAGCAGGGCGGCGCGCCGGACGGCGCCACCGCCGTGGCCGGGTCGCCGGCGCTGCTGGGCCGGGACCTCGACGAACGCGGCCTGCGCTTCGGCCTGGAGCAGTCCTACCGAGTGCTGGCCCGCCTCGCCGAGCAGGGCCGGACAAGGATCGAACTGGTGGAGCGGGCCAACCGCTTCCGCCCCCGGACGTGGGTGTAACGCCATGCCCCAGACGACCATGTGCCCGGAGTGCGCCGAGCCTCTGGAGCCCGCCGACAAGTTCTGCGACGCCTGCGGCGCCGACCTGGCCGCCTCCCGGCGGCCGGAGGGCTACCCGCTCGCGCCGCCCGCGGAGCCCGAGGCGTACGAACTCGCCCCGCCCGCCGGGGAGTCCGACACGCTTGCCTTCGGACTGGGCACATCGGGGCTGACCCAGGCCCGGATCGCCGACCCCCGGATCGAGCAGCCCGGCACCGAGCCGGCTCCCCGCCCGCACTGCGTGGCCTGCGAGGTCGGCACCATCGACGCCGACGGCTACTGCGAGCACTGCGGCCACGCCCAGCCACGCCCCCGCGACCACCAGGAAGTGGAGCTCGGCGGGGTCGCCGCGGTCACCGACCGGGGCCTGCGGCACCACCGCAACGAGGACGCCTTCGCGCTGTCGACGACGGCACTGCCGGACGGCACCCCGTCGGTCGTCGCCGTGGTGTGCGACGGAGTCTCGTCCGCGTACCGTCCCGACGACGCCTCGGAGACCGCTGCGGAAACGGCGGTGAAGTCGCTGGTGCCGTCGCTGTCGCGCGGCGTGCGACCCGAGGAGGCGATGCGCGAGGCCCTGCTGGTGGCCGCGCAGGCCGTCGCCGACCTGGCCGCCGAGACGCCCGAGGAGGAGAGCCGGCGGCACCACAACGCGCCCGCCTGCACCTGCGTCAGCGCGGTCACCTCCGGCAAGACCTTCACCGTCGGCTGGATCGGCGACAGCCGCGCCTACTGGATTCCCGACGACCGCTCGGTCCCCGCCGCCCGGCTGACCGAGGACGACTCCTGGGCCGAACGCATGGTCTCGCTCGGCCTGATGACGCAGGCCGAGGCCTACGCGGACGAACGGGCCCACGCCATCACCGGCTGGCTCGGGGCGGACGCGGTCGAACTGGACCCGCACACCGCTTCCTTCGAGCCGGACGGACCGGGTGTAGTGGTGGTGTGCACCGACGGCCTGTGGAACTACGCGGAGTCGGCCGCGGAGCTCGCCTCGGTGATGCCCGGGGACGCCCGCGTCCGGCCGCTGCACTGCGCCCGCACTCTCGTCGGCGTCGCCATCGATGGCGGAGGACACGACAACATCACCGTGGCCGTGCTGCCCTTCCCGGTGGCCCGACCCTCCGATCCTCCTCTCCACCACTCCTCAACTCGTTGATCCCGCTTCTTGGTTGACAAGCGCTAGGAGCGCACCCGATGGCCAACTTCTCCAAGTCCAACGTGCCGCAGTTCTCCGTCGACATCTACCAGAACGAGTTCCTCCCGGAAGGCGGCCGCGAGGTCAACGCGATCGTCACCGTGACCTCGACGGGCGGTGGCACCTCGGGTGGGCTGCCGCTCGCCAGCCAGGCCCCCGCCGACCTGCCCGGCACCCGTCCCGGGGCAGCCGTGGTGATCATGGTGGACTGCTCGGGTTCCATGGAGTACCCGCCGACCAAGATGCGCAGTGCCCGCGACGCGACGGCCACGGCCATCGACACCATCCGTGACGGGGTCGCCTTCGCGGTGGTGGCCGGCACCCACCAGGCCAAGGAGGTCTACCCGGCCGACGGGGGCCTGGCCGTGGCCGACCCCAGCACCCGTCACCAGGCCAAGCAGGCGCTGCGCCGGCTCAGTTCGGGCGGCGGCACGGCGATCGGCACCTGGCTGCGGCTGGCCGACCGGCTGCTGGACACCGCGGAGGGGTCGATACGCCACGGCATCCTGCTGACCGACGGCCGCAACGAGCACGAGAAGCCGGAGGACCTGCGCGCCGCCCTCGACGCCTGCGCGGGCCGCTTCACCTGCGACGCCCGCGGTGTCGGCACCGACTGGGAGGTCAAGGAACTGACCGGCATCGCCTCGGCGCTGCTCGGCTCCGTCGACATCGTCGCCGACCCCTCCGGCCTGGAGGCGGACTTCCGGCAGATGATGGAGACGGCCATGGGCAAGGAGGTCGCGGACGTGGCCCTGCGCGTGTGGACCCCGCAGGGCGCGGAGATCCAGTACGTCAAGCAGGTGGCCCCCACGGTCGAGGACCTCACCGCCCGGCGCGCCGAGGCCGGTCCCCGGGCCGGCGACTATCCGACGGGCTCCTGGGGCGACGAGTCCCGCGACTACCACGTCAACGTGGTCGTCCCGACGGCCGGAGTGGGCCAGGAGATGCTGGCGGCCCGGATCTCGCTCGTCCAGCCGCACCCGGACGGCACGCCGCAGGTGCTCGGGCAGGGCCTGGTGCGGGCGGTGTGGACCGACGACATGGCGGCCTCCACGCGGATCAACCCGCAGGTCGCCCACTACACCGGCCAGGCGGAGCTGGCCCAGGTCATCCAGCAGGGCCTGGAGGCCCGCAAGCAGGGCGACTTCGACTCCGCGACCGCCAAGCTGGGCCGCGCGGTGCAGCTGGCCAGCGCCTCGGGCAACGAGGACACCGCCAAGCTGCTGGCCAAGGTGGTGGACGTGGTCGACGCGGTGACGGGTACTGTGCGGCTGAAGGCCAGGGTCGCGGACGCCGACGAGATGACCCTGGAGACGCGTTCGACGAAGACCGTCCGCGTCAAGAAGTAGCGTGGTGGGGTACAACGGGGCGGAGGGGGAGAGAAAACGACATGTCGACTTGCCCGAACGGTCATGAGTCCGCGACGGACGACTGGTGCGAGGTGTGCGGGATGCGCATGACCTCACCGGCGGCCGCCTCCGCCCCGCCCGCCTCCTCCTACCCACCGCCACCGCCCCCACCGCCGTACTCGGGCGGCTACGACCCGGGGTACGACCCCGGCTACCACCCCGGCTCCGGTGCCGGTGCGGGGTACGACCCGGGCCGCGGCCACGGCGGCCGGGCCTACGACCCGGACGCCACGGCGGCCGTCGAGCCGTGCCCCCACTGCGGGACACCGCGCGAGGGCTACGCGCAGTTCTGCGAGGAGTGCCGCTACAACTTCGTCACACACGCGGGCACGACCTTCGTCCCGCAGTCCCCGGCCGGCGGGACGACGGGTGCACCGCCCTTCCCGGCCGCCCAGCCCGGCATGCCGCCGTACCAGCGGTACGAGTCGTCCCTGACCCGCCCGTCGCAGGTGAACCGGCCGGCCGAGCCGCTGGAGCCGCAGTCGGTCACCGCCGGCTCCGGCGACTTCCTGCTCACCCCGCCGGCCGCGTACGAGCCCGAGGCGCCGCCGGCGGGCCCCGGCACCTGGACCGCCGTGATCGGCGCCGACCGGGAGTACTTCACGGCGATGATGGCCCGCAGCGGCCCGGAGGCCCAGGGCCTGTACTTCCCCTCCTACTCCCCCGAGCAGCGCCTGCCGCTCACGGGTCCGCAGATCACCATCGGCCGCCGCCGGCACAGCACCGGAGAGGCTCCCGACATCGACCTGGCGCGGGCGCCGGAGGACCCGGGTGTCTCCCACAAGCACGCCGTGCTCGTGCAGCAGCCGGACGGCGGCTGGTCGGTGGTCGACCAGGACTCCACCAACGGCACCACGGTCAACGGCGGCGAGGACTCGATCAAGCCCTTCGTGCCCGTCCCGCTGGGCGACGGGGACCGCGTCCACGTGGGCGCCTGGACGACGATCACGATCGTGCGCGACTGACTCCCGGCTCCACCGGGCCGTCTGAGACCATGGGACACGTGACTGAGATCCCGCGGGGCACACTCGACCAGCAGACGTTCTACGAGGCGGTGGGCGGCGAGCCGACCTTCCGACGGCTCGTCCACCGCTTCTACGAGGGCGTCGCGCAGGACCCGGTCCTGCGGCCGATGTACCCCGAGGAGGACCTGGGCCCCGCCGAGGAGCGGCTGCTGCTCTTCCTGATGCAGTACTGGGGCGGCCCGCGCACCTACAGCGAGAACCGCGGCCACCCCCGGCTGCGGATGCGGCACGCGCCCTTCCGGGTCGACCAGGAGGCGCACGACGCCTGGCTGCGCCACATGCGCGACGCGGTGGACGAACTGGCCCTGGAGCCCGACCACGAGCGTCAGCTGTGGGACTACCTGGTGTACGCGGCCGCGTCGATGGTGAACTCGCCCGGCTGACGGCCCCCGCCCCGGGCGCCGGGGCCGAACGGCCCGGCGACCCGGTGGCCCGCGGCCCGGTGGTCAGACGGGGCTGACCGACAGCCCCAGGCCGCTGCCGCGGCGCACCGCGACCGAGCCGTACGACGTGCGCAGCCGCAGCCACGACCCCGCCGCCAGCAGGTCCATCGCCGGCTCCCCTTCCCCGCCCGCCGCTCGCGGGGCCGGGACGGTGGCGCGCACCGGGCGCAGGAAGCCGAGGGCGTGGGCGGCGTGCACCGCCCGCAGCGGCAGGCCGGTCACGCCGAGCTGCCGGGACCAGATGCCGTCCGCCAGCGCGTCGAGCTCCGCCCGGGTGCGGTGCTCGGGCGCCAGGGCCTCGCTGCGGGTGCGGAACTCGGTGACCGCCGCGGCGGCCACCGCCCGTACGTCGTCCGGCGAGGGCAGTCCCTCCACCCGCCGCCAGCCACCGCGCGGCGGCAGTACCCCGGCCCACGCGGGGCCGGTGACGGCGGCCGGCACGGCGACCGTGCCCGCCTCCTCGTCGAGGCCGTCGAGCAGCTGCCCGGCGGAGACGGTGGCGTCCAGCTCGTGCGCCTCGGCGAGTTCCGCTGTGCGCACGGCCAGCACGCCGCCCCCGAAGGGCGGCTGGCCGAAGACCGCGAGCACCTCCCCGAACGCCTGCAGCCGGACGACCGCGGCCTTGTCCCAGCGCAGAAGCCGGGCCAGGAAGACGGCGAAGCCCTCCGCCTCCCTGGCCTCGGCGAGCAGCAGCGACGCCGTCATGCGGCCGCGGCCTCCCCCTTGGCGGCACCCGCGCCGGCACCGGCACCGGCACCGGCCGGGGCTCCGGCCGAGTCGTCGTAGTACGCCTCCAGGAAGGCGCGCTCCTCGGCGGTGATCCGCCGCGGCCTCCCCTGCTCGAGGTCGTACGGCACGACGATCGTGGAGGCCCGCACGTAGACGGTCTCCCCGTCCTTGATCTCGTACGCGACGGTCATCGAGGCCGCCCCCACCTTGGTCACCCATGTCTCGACGGTCACCGGCTCGTGCCGGTGGACCAGCGGGCGCAGGTAGTCGATCTCGTGACGGGCGATGACCGAACCGCCCGTGAACGACGCGCTGCCCTCCCCGGGCGCCAGCCGGAACATGAAGTCGACACGCGCCTCCTCCAAGTAGCGGAGGAAGACGACGTTGTTGACGTGCCCGAAGGCGTCCATGTCCGACCAGCGCATCGGGCAGGGGTAGATGTGACGGGCCATCAGGCGATCAGCCCCGGGTGAGCTTCTTGTACGTGGCGCGGTGCGGACGGGCCGCGTCCGGGCCGAGCCGCTCGACCTTGTTCTTCTCGTAGGACTCGTAGTTGCCCTCGAACCAGAACCACTTGGACTCGCCCTCGTAGGCGAGGATGTGGGTGGCCACCCGGTCCAGGAACCAGCGGTCGTGGGAGACGACCACGGCGCAGCCGGGAAAGTCCAGCAGCGCGTTCTCCAGCGAGGACAGGGTCTCGACATCGAGGTCGTTGGTCGGCTCGTCGAGGAGCAGCAGGTTGCCGCCCTGCTTGAGGGTGAGCGCCAGGTTGAGGCGGTTGCGCTCACCGCCGGACAGCACGCCGGCCGGCTTCTGCTGGTCCGGGCCCTTGAAGCCGAAGGCGCTGACATAGGCGCGGGACGGCATCTCGACCTGGCCGACGTTGATGTAGTCCAGCTCGTCCGACACGACCGCCCAGAGGGTCTTCTTGGGGTCGATGTTGGCGCGGCTCTGGTCGACGTACGAGATCTTGACCGTGTCGCCGACCTTGATCGTGCCGGCGTCCGGGGCCTCCAGGCCCTGGATCATCTTGAACAGTGTGGTCTTGCCCGCGCCGTTGGGGCCGATGACGCCGACGATGCCGTTGCGCGGCAGGGTGAAGGACAGGTCGTCGATGAGGACCTTCTCACCGAACGCCTTGGAAAGGTTGCTGACCTCGACCACGATGCTGCCCAGGCGGGGGCCCGGCGGGATCTGGATCTCCTCGAAGTCGAGCTTGCGCATCTTCTCGGCTTCGGCGGCCATCTCCTCGTAGCGGGCCAGACGCGCCTTGGACTTGGCCTGCCGGCCCTTGGCGTTGGAGCGGACCCACTCCAGCTCTTCCTTGAGCCGCTTGGCGCGCTTGGCGTCCTTCTGGCCCTCGACCTTGAGACGGGACTGCTTGGTCTCCAGGTAGGTGGAGTAGTTGCCCTGGTAGGGGTAGGCGCGGCCGCGGTCGAGCTCGAGGATCCACTCGGCGACGTTGTCCAGGAAGTACCGGTCGTGGGTGATCGCCACGACGGTGCCCGCGTACTTGGCCAGGTGCTGTTCCAGCCACTGGACGGACTCGGCGTCCAGGTGGTTGGTGGGCTCGTCGAGCAGCAGCAGGTCGGGAGCCTCCAACAGCAGCTTGCAGAGCGCGACGCGGCGCTTCTCACCACCGGAGAGGTTGGTCACCGCCCAGTCGCCGGGCGGGCAGCCGAGGGCGTCCATCGCCTGCTCCAGCTGGGCGTCCAGGTCCCAGGCGTTGGCGTGGTCCAGCTCCTCCTGCAGCTTGCCCATCTCGTCGAGCAGCGCGTCGGAGTAGTCGGTCGCCATCAGCTCGGCGATCTCGTTGAACCGGTCCAGCTTGCCCTTGATCGGGCCCACGCCGTCCTGGACGTTCTCCAGCACGGTCTTGGACTCGTCCAGCGGCGGCTCCTGCAGCAGGATGCCCACGCTGTAACCGGGCGAGAGGAACGCGTCACCGTTGGACGGCTGCTCCAGGCCCGCCATGATCTTGAGCACCGTGGACTTACCGGCGCCGTTCGGCCCCACGACACCGATCTTCGCTCCGGGGAGGAAGCTCAGGGTGACGTCGTCGAGGATCACCTTGTCGCCGTGCGCCTTGCGCGTCTTGCGCATGGTGTAGATGAACTCAGCCAAGAGAAACCGTCCGGCAATCGATGTGTGGGCAGATACACCCCATCTTGCCTGACCGCCACCCCTGGGCGGAAACCAGTAACTTCGAAGCCCTGTGACCTGCGATCTCTCGGGCATCTCAGGGAGTCGATCTGTGACTGCCGGTCGCCTCCGGTCGCCTTCGCGCCACCTCGAACGGCCCGCAGACGGCCGGCAGACGGCTCGGCCCGGCGTTCGCCGAGTCGTCGCGACTCCTTCTTGGCGCGGTGTGTGCACCCGGGACTCCCCGCACTTCCCCCGCTTCCCCGCGGGCACAGGGCGGGCACGCGGTGACGTGGCCGGCGCCATTGCGCTGATCGGCGCGGTCTCCTGTGCGGGCCGGGACGACCCCGAGGGCGGACGTCGTGGGCAGTCGCTTCCCCTGCCGTCGATGTGCGTCGCGCCCTTGCGGTGGCTGCGGGTCAGTCCAGCGGGTCGGGCCACTCGTGGGCGGGCAGAAGGTCGCGGAGCCTGGCCGTCCTGGTGCGTCCGAGGACCACCTCGGTCCGCAGGTTCTCCGGGGCGATCTGGCGCATGAACTCCCGGCACCGGCCGCAGGGCGGCAGGACGTGCAGGGCGCCCTCGTCGTTGCGCCACACGGCCACGATCTTGGCGATCCGGTACTCGCGGGCGGTGACCATGGCGGCGATGGCGGCGTGCTCCGCGCAGAACCCGGTGCCGGACCCGGTGTCGATGCACACGCCGGAGTAGAGGTTGCCGGCCTCGGTGACCAGCGTGCAGCCCACGTCGCCGAACAGCCGGTCGCCCACCCGGTGCGGGTGGAGCACGGCCTGTGCGGCGGCGATCAGTTCGTCGTTCGGCACGGTGATCACGCAGGGAAGGTATCCGCGCCCACCGTCCCGGGGCCACCGGATTGTCGGCGCGGCGCGCCGCTCGCGGGCAGCCCGAACGCGGCGCGGGCCTCGGTCCCGGGGTCGGTCAGGTTCGCGGCGGCGCCACCGGTGAGCCGTTGGGCCTCGGCGGCGCCTCCCCGGGACAAATGTGCCGCCGCCCAGGCGGAGGAGTCGCCGTCGGGCTCTCACGAGACGTCGCTCATCCGGGCGGGTGCCGTGGCCGGGGACACCGTCAACACCCCTGCCACGATTGCGCCGTCGAGCATCGTCACGCCCTCGCTGCCGCGCCGTACGAAGTGCCCGCACCACGCCACCAGGCCCACTCGCAGACCGGCGCCCGTGGGCCGGATCCCGATGTCCCGATGACGTGCCCGTGCAGAAACCGCGCGGCGCGACCCCGTTCTCCTCTGGAGAGCCGTCACCGCCGACCGGGCCCAGGGAGTCCGTGAGCAGGTAGCGGTCCACGGCGGGGGGTGCGGCCCGTTCGAGCGCCGTGGCGCCGCGTGGCGCCGCGTGGCGCCGCCGGAGCTTCCCGCTGGGTGCACCACAGCGCCCCGGCCAGGACCGTGACCGGGCGAGGGACACAGACGTCGGCGGTGGGCCACGTCGGGCTTCGGATGCCGTGCCCGGGTGGAGAGTTGCGGGGCGACTCAAGGGAAATGCCCAGGGGGCGGCGGTCGATGACCTCCGCCCCCTGGGGGTGGGACTACGGCCGGAGCCGGTCAGTCAGCTCACTCGGCGGGAGCGGCCGGCTTCTTCTTGCGGAGGAAGAAGACCGCGGCGCCGCCGATGACGACCAGCGCGATCGCGATGCCGGCGATCACCGGGGTGGCGCTGCTGGAGCCGGTCTCGGCGAGGTCGCCGCCCGTGGTGGAGCCGGTGTCAGCGGTGCCCTCGCTGGAGCCGCCGGCCGAGGCCGGGCTGGGCGAGGAGGACGGGGTGGTGGTGCTGCCGCCGGAGCCGGCGGTGTCGCAGTCGAGGACACCCTCGAAGGTCTTCTCGAAGCCGTTCGGGCCCGAGATGGCGATCTTGTACGACTGGTCCTCGTCCACCGGCACGGTCACGGTCTCGGACTTGCCGGCCTCGATCGTGTACTCCTTGCCGGACAGCGAGAACGTGAACGGCTGGTCGCCCTCGTTGGTGGCGGTGACGTCGACGCCGTTCTTGTCGCAGTCGACCTCGGCGGAGACCGCCGGGATCGGACCCTTGGCGGCCCAGGTGCCGGTCGCCGACGCGGTGACGGTGCTGTCGCTGGAACCCGCCAGGATCTGCACCTGCGTGGTGGTGTCGATGCCGGTGAAGGCACGGCCGACCGGGAGCTTGGTGTTGGCCGAGGCCGTCAGGGACGTGGTGCCGTCCGGCGTGCCGGCCGCGACGTCGAAGTACAGCGCGTCGCCGTCCTTGGCGGTGCTGACCTCCTGGCCGTCCTTGTCGGTGATCTTCACGCCTTCGGGCGTGCTCGGCGCGGGGCTCACCGTGACGCTCGCGGCGTTGGTGTGGACGGTGATCGGGCCGAGCAGGTCACCCGCCTTGCCGGAGACGGCCGGCGGGTCGAGGGTCAGCGAGGCCGCCGGCTCGTCGAGGGTCTGGGCGTTCTTGCCCAGGTAGTCGGCCAGCTCCTCCGCGACGGGGTCCACCGCGTCCACGTCGGCGTTGTCCGAGAAGCGCCAGATGGCGACCTGCGTGCCGGCGGCGGCGAGCTGCGGGGTGAGGTCACCGCTGAGCTTCGCCGCGGACCTGAGCGCCGCCAGGTCGTTCACCTGCGGGTACGAGTGCTGCAGGATCCAGTTGATCTTGCCCGCGTTCGGGTTGTTGTGCAGGCTCGACTGGTCCCAGGAGACCTCTTTGTATCCGGCCTTGCCCTGGGTGGGGTTGTGGATGTCGATGCAGTACGTCTGGATGGTGCCGCCGCCATCGACGGTCATCTCGAAGAGACCGGCGGAGACATTGTCGTCCCTGCCGTTGTCGTGAATGACGGCCTTGTCGAAGGTCTTCAGATCGCCGAGCGTGGCCTTGGCGCCCGCGGTGGGGGTCGCGTCGTCCGCCGCAGCGGACCCGGCGCCGGCCATGGAACCGACCGCAATGAGGCCGGAGGCCACTATCGCGGCGGCAAGACGGGCAGTTCCCCGCCTCCGTACAGTGAACATGAAATTCCCCTCCGGGCGAGGCCGGTCGTGGGGCACGTGCCTCGCCGACAGCTGTGGATCCCCCGTGGAACGCCGGGGTACCCGAAGAATCCTAGGAAGCACGCGTATCAAAGCCATCAGGATTCACGACGGCCCGGGAATTCGAATCGCAATCGTTACCGGCGCGTACGTGTAAACGCGAGTTTGTCGATAAATCCTCGCCCGTCCACGAGGGGCGAAGTACCTGCAGTCCGGATTATCCGGACAGCGCCACCGCGGGATCGGCCGGCATGGGCTGCCCTCCCTCGGGCACCGGCTGCGGAACCGTCAATTCCGGCCGGGACAGGGCCACACGGCGGAATGCCGACGTCCCCCGGGTCAGGTCGTGACCCGCGGCGACCGCGTCGATGTCGGCCGAGATCCAGCGCTGCCCGTCGCGTTCTTCCTCACGCACCCTCAGCCGCCCCTGGACCAGCAGCGGTTCACCCACTCCCACCGAGGCCACCACGTGCTCGCCGAGCGCCCGCCACGCCCACACCGTGTAGAAACTGGTGTGACCGTCCGCCCAGCCGCCACGCTCGCGGTCCCAGCGGCGTGCGGTGGCGGCCAGCCGGAACCGGGCGACCGGCACACCTGTCGGCGTCTTCCTGAATTCCGGCCGGGTCGCGACATTCCCGACGACGGTGACCAGTGTCTCGCTCACAACCGATTCCCCCTTGTTTCCGTGCCGCCGCCGGCGGCCCTTTCACCGCCGTCCTCGCGGCAAAGCCATCGTGCACCGCCGGCGACGGTCGTGGAGAAATCGGATTCAACCTGTGGATTACTGCCCGGTTGTGGACAACTCCGTCACCCGGAAGTGTCGACCCGCCAGAACTCCGTACTGCTCGCGCACCTCCCGGTAGCGCAGCAGCTCCGCCGCGACCGGCTCCAGCACGCGAGCCCTCCCGCAGTCGGCCGCCGCGTCCGCCAGTCGGCGTTCGGCCGCCTGGCCGTGCCGCCGGGCCGGACCCCGGGCCGCGAAGCGACCGGCCCGGGCCAGCGCGGGCCCCCCGCCCGCCCCGGCACCCAGCAGCACCAGCGACAGCCACCACGGCGTGCCGACGGCGCCCGCGGCGGCCGCGGCACCGCACAGCGTGCCCGCCATCACCAGCAGCGCCAGCAGCCACTGCGCCGTGCCGACCGCCGACCACCAGCCCGGCCGTCCCGGCTCGCCCGGCTCCGCCCGCTCCGCCGCCGCGTCCAGTGCCTCGGGCAGGGCGTCGCCGCCGCGCCGGGCCGCCTCGCGCACCGCCTGCGCCCATGGGGCGGGCAGTCCGACGGCGGCGTCCGCCGCCACCATGCGCACCGCCTCCTCGACCACCGCCCGCGACGCGGCCAGCGCGGGCCGCCGACCGGCCTGCGCCACGTCGTGCGGCCCCTCGCCCGCCGAGGCACGCACGCCGCCGCGGACGAGACCCGGCAGCCGCCTCCACGGTGTCCCGCACGCCTCGTCGGCTGCCCTGATCCACTCCCGTTCCGCGGTCCGTCCGGCGGCCGCGGCGCCGACCGCCTGCGCGAGCCGGATCGCGAAGTCCTCGCGTGCGGCGTCCGTCAGGCCCGTCGCGCCCTCGGCGACGTACAGCGGGCGCAGCCGTTCGGCGAGCCCGTCCACGTCGGCCGACAGCCGCCGGCCCGCCGCGGCGCGCTCCGCAACGATCTGCTCGATCGCCGACCGCAGTTCGGGCACGCCGTCACCGCTCAGCGCGGAGGTGGCCAGCACCATGGCCCCGTCCTCGCCGTGCTCGCCGACCGCGAGCCCGTCCTCGTCCAGCAGGCGCCGCAGGTCGTCCAGGACGAGTTCCGCGGAGTCGCCCGGCAGCCGGTCGGTCTGGTTCAGGACGACGAGGGTCACGTCGGCGTGCCCGGCGAGCGGGCGCAGATAGCGTTCGTGCACGGACGCGTCCGCGTACTTCTCCGGGTCCAGCACCCACACGACGACGTCGACCAGCGTGAGCAGCCGGTCCACCTGGTCGCGGTGGGTCAGTGCCGCCGAGTCGTGGTCGGGCAGGTCGAGGAGGACGAGCCCGCCGAGACCGCCGGGCCCTGCCGGCCCGTCGTGTTCCGCGCCTCCCTCCCCCGCCGGGTGCTCGCCGTCCAGCACGCTGTGCCGGGCGTGCCGGTGCCGCGGCGGGATGCCGAGCCGGTCCAGCAGCCCGGCAGCGCCCCGCGGGTCCCAGGCGCAGGCCACCGGCTCGGAGGTGGTGGGCCGGCGGACGCCGACCCGCGCGAGCTCCAGCCCGGTCAGCGCGTTGAACAGCGACGACTTCCCACTGCCCGTAGCTCCGGCGAGTGCCACCACGGTGTGGTCCGCCGACAGCCTGCGCCGGTCGCCGACCCGTTCCAGAAGCTCCCCGGCCCCGTCCAGCGCCTCCGGGCTCACGCGCGTTCGCGACAGCCCCAGCAGTTCCGACAGCGCGTCCACCCGCTCCGCGAGCACCCGCTCACCTCTCCCACAGTACGTACGACTTCTGCATCACGGAGAGCTCCGCGATGAGCGATGCCTGCTGGCCGGCCGTGACGTCCAGGGCGTCCACCGGCCGCACGCGGCGCTCGCGTTCGGCGTCCAGCAGCTCCCCGACGATCCGGTCCAGCGCCTCGCGCGCCCGGTCACCGGCCCGCAGCGCGGCCAGGGCGCCGCCCAGAGTGGCGAGCCGTTCGCCGGCGGGGGCACCACCGCGGCCACCGAGCAGGGCGACGCCGAGCAGCGCGGCGGCGTCCTCGGGGTCCACGTCCTCGGGCGCGGAACTCACCGCCTCGTACGCGATCCTGCTCAGATTCCAGCTCCAGTCGGCGACGGCCTCCTCGATACGGTCGTCGAGGCCCTCGTCGGCGGGCATACGGGCCGCCGCTTCCAATGGGGCGCTGCCCGCGCGATCGCGCCGCCAGTCGTCCAGGATGCGTTCGTCGGCGGCGGTGATCCGGGTGCGCAGCAGAACCGCCAGTCCCTCCGCGAGCGCGCTCTGCAGGGCCCCGGAACCGCAGTCCGGATACCCGCGCCAGCACGCCAGCGCTTCGCCGGAGAGCGCCGCCCCCGAGGTCACGGCCTCATCGAAGGCTTCCTGCGCCGCGTCGTACGCGTCGTCCACGTACCGGGCCAGACGCGTCGCCGCCGCGTGCTGGGCGGCGGACGCGCCCGCGAGTTCCGGCAGCCGGCTGTCGAGCGAGCCGAGCACGCCGGACGCGGTGCGCCGGGCCGCCTGGTGCCGCGCGGCCGGATCCTCCGCGCAGTGCGCGAGCCAGCTGCCGAGCGCGGCCACGGCCGTATGCGGCAACAGCCCGCCGCCGCCCGCCGACTCCGGCAGCTCAGGCACGGTGAAGCGCGGTACGTCCCCGAGGCCGGCCCGGTCCAGCAGCGCGGCATAGTGGTCGGAGACGTCGTCGAGGATCTGGTGCGGCACCCGGTCCAGCACGGTGGCCAGGGTGACGTCGTACTCCTTGGCGGTGCGCAGCAGATGCCACGGGACCGCGTCGGCGTACCGGGCCGCGGTCGTCACCAGGATCCAGATGTCGGCGGCGCAGAGCAGCTCGGCGGCGAGTTCGCGGTTGCGCACGACGAGGGAGTCGATGTCCGGCGCGTCGAGCAGCGCCAGACCGCGCGGCAAGGTGTCGTCCGTCTCCAGCCGCAGCCACAGCGGGCCGTCGGAGGCGCCGTGGTCGTCGTCCGCCTCACGGCCGCCGTCGTCCGCGTCGCTCGCGGCCCGCGGCCGGGGCGCCCACGCCCGCGCCAGCCCCGGCAGCACCCGGGGATCGGCGAACCACGCCCGGTCCTCCGGATGGCACACCAGCACCGGTGTTCGCGTCGTCGGCCGCAGCACTCCCGCGTCGCTCACCCGCCGCCCGATCAGCGAGTTGACCAGCGTCGACTTCCCCGCGCCCGTCGAACCGCCGACCACCGCCAGCAACGGCGCCTCCGGTGCCCTCAGTCTGGGCACCAGGTAGTCGTCGAGTTGCGCCAGCAGCTCTCGGCGCGTACGGCGGGCCCGGTCGGCCCCGGGAATCGGGAGAGGAAAGCGCGCGGCGTCAACGCGGTCGCGCATCGCAGAGAGCACGTCCAGCAGCTCGGGCCTCGTGTCCAAGATCGCCACAGACGCAGAATGCCCCATTTTGGTGGGTTTTTGAAGCGTATTTCGCGTACTTCACGCCTTTCGGCCCGCAAGAGGGTCCCAACGGGACAGGTGGGCACCAAGAGACAGCGGCATAACGAGTGCACAACAGCCGCCGACTGGTGCGTCAAAAGTGGTGCGACATTCGCACCTGCCTGCGATTATCAGACCGCTTCACCGAACCTACACAACGTGTCATGAAGGCGAAGCAACCGGCCGCACATCAGCCGCGCCCTATCCTTGTCCCCGGCAAGGTCACGGATACCGTCGACACCAAGGGGCGGGTTCGGTCGCGGCCATCGTCCGGCCCCCGTAGCTCAGTGGATAGAGCAGGCGCCTTCTAAGCGCTTGGCCGCAGGTTCGAGTCCTGCCGGGGGCACAAACAGCCTCTCACCTGCGAGTTCGGGTGGGAGGCTTTCTGATGCGCAGCGGGCACAGCGCATATCGGCCAAGCGCCCCCCGCGATTTCCGAATTGGGCGTACCGTCCTGTTCATGCCCCCAAGCAGCCACCACCCATCCCGACAGGGGGCCACCGTTCGCGTACGCGAATGAGAACGGAGAGGACTGCCCATGGCCAACCCCGGTAGCCCCACGGTGACTCTGCTCGACGCCCCCGACCCCGACCGCCTCGACCTCGAACCCCTCGCCCGGTCCTGGCTCCGCTCCCTGCGCGCGAGGAACGTGAGCCTCAACACCCAACGGATCTACCGCCGGGCCGCGATGGACCTGACCGAGTTCATCCAGACCTTCGTCCCCGACCCCGACGACCCCGACGCCCGGCCGGCACCGACCACGCTGGAAGGCGCCAAGACCGGCCTGCACCGCGAGCACATCGAGGCGTACATGGAGCACGTCCTGGAAAGGACGTCGCCCGGGAACGCGCACCAGCACTTTCGGACCCTGCGCACGTGGTTCACGTGGCTGGTCGACGAGGAGGAGATGGACCGCTCCCCCATGCGCACCCTCAAGCCGCCGCAGCTCCCGCAGGTTGAGGTGCCGATCATCCCCGACGAGGACATCAAGGCACTGCTGAAGGCCTGCGCGGGCAAGGACTTCGCCGCCCGCCGCGACACGGCGATCGTCATGATGTTCCTCGACACCGGCGGCCGTCTGGCCGAGGTGACCGAGCGGCGGCAGGCCGCGCTCGACCTGAACATCAACGTGCTGCACGTCATGGGGAAGGGCAGCCGTGAGCGGCCGGCGCCGTTCGGGAAGGCGACCGCGGTCGCGATGGACCGCTACCTGCGGGCCGCCGCGAAGTACATGGGCAGGCCGCTGGAGCCGACGGATCCGCTGTGGTTCACCGTGAAGCGGCGGGAGGCCATGACCGTGTGGGGCATGGGCAAGATGCTGAAGCGGCGCTGCGCCCTGGCGGGCATCGAGCCGATCCACCCGCACCAGTTCCGGCACACGTTCGCGCACCTGTGGAAGCTGCACAACGGGAACGAGGACGCGCTGATGCGGATCATGGGCTGGAGTTCGCGGGAGATGCTGTCCCGCTACGGCTCGTCGGCCGGCCAGGCGCGGGCCCGGCAGCAGCACAACGAGTTGAGCCCCGGCGACCGGCTGGGGTAGCCGGCGCCGGGGCTCGCGCCCGCGGGAGTAAGTGGCCCGGTCCCCTGGTCAATGGGGGCCGGGCTTCGTGTTGCGGCGGCTCCACCGATCGGTGTCTACCGCTTCCTGGAACAGCGCTTGCAGAGCGGAGGCAATCACCGCGGGCGGCTGGTCGAAGTCGATGGTCAGCTCGCAGTACGAGATCGTGTCGACGATCGCGACTGGTGCTCCCTCATCGAGCGTCTCCGCCCGGACGGTGATGCGCGGCCCCTCGTGTGTCACCCGACCCCCAATCCCGCGTGCGGGCAGCCCAAGGCTGTCGTACACGCGTTCGAACTGCGCGAGGTCTGATCACAATACGCTCACAAGCCTTCTCTTGGGGTCACCCGAACGAGTGCTTCCGAAACCCGCCGCTGACACTGAACTTACGTTCGGTAACATCACTCCCCAGAGTTTCGCTCGTCAGAGCCCTCCACCTGATCCTCAACACGGGGCAGATCACGGGCAGTTACCCCCGGACGGCGAGCCACACGGACCACCTTGTCGTCGCCGCCACTCGGCGTACCAAAGGGGTCGTCAACCTGCCAGCCGAGGAATTGCCGGGCCGCCGCCTCTTGGACGCGGCGCCGCGGCAGGGACAGGCCCTCGGCAATCGCACGGATCAACGGCGGGTTGATCTTCACGTCCTGACCTTGGGCGATCTTCCACAGCAGGCTGGCCGCCGGCCGGTAGTCGCTCTCCGGATCCTTGCTGCGATCCGAGAGCTGCTCGAAGGTGGGCAGGCCTGAGCCACGCTTCCCCGCGCGCTCGGCAATGAGCTGCGCGAGCGTCTCGGTGTCCCGAGTCGTCATGTCTCTCCGGTCTCCGTGTCTGCGTCGTGAGTCCGGGCGTGTCGGCGACGCCCGAGGCAGACGACCCACGTGTACGCACTGTCATTGTCCACAGACACGAATGAGTATGGCCAGCGGGCCTGCGCAAATAGTCCTGAAAGCGTGCGACATGTTGACACTCATGGGGCGCGAAGAGGGGCGCGCGCGTTCCGCTGGACATGGCGCGAACGCTGTGCTTAGCTATTCTCATTCCTGAACGGGAATGAACACGGAGGACCAGCACGTGCCCGACGCCAGATACCGCCTGCACGATGGGCAGCTCATGCAGCGACTCATGAAACACCCGCTGCCTGGCGGCACACGCCACACACGGCGCAGCCTGGCCGACGCGACCGGACTGTCGTACACGAAGATCCACCGGCTCATCTCCGAGGAACGACCCGAGGTAGACGAGCCCCATGCCGACGCGATCGCTCGCGAACTCCAGAGCGCCCGCAAGGCTCTTTTTTCGCCATCACCATCCACATTCAAGAATGGAAACGGAGGACAGCAGTGATCGACGCCGACCGCTCCACCCCCGCCGACCGGTCGATGATCGCCCGACTCGCCGCTCACATCAGCCACGCGAACGACGCCGACCCGACCGCGCGCACCGCGCCAGCCCGCGCCGCCGCCAACGAGAAGTTCGTGAAGCAGGCGCGCGAGATGCACCCGGACGCCAGCGACGAGCGGATCGCTCAGGTCGCGGAGCACCTGCGGAAGGCCCACTTCATCCGCCTCGGCCGCGCCTCGGGTGCCGCCCGGCGGGCGAAGGCGAAGACCGCGAAGGCGCCGGCCGCCTGATCCACCCCGAGCACGAAGAGGGCCGCTCCCGACTGGCAGGCCCGGAGCGACCCCTGACGGCTCACCTCACTGACTCAGAAAGCGAGGCATCCGCCTTGACTGCAAACCCTATCGACTTCCCTCTCTTCCCGGACCGGTCGATCCCGGTCCCCGTTCCCCCGCCGCCCGCCGTGGGCGAGCGGTTCGAGGACCAGGGCGGCGACGTGTGGCGTGTGACCGAGGTCCGCGCGGACGGCGAGGCGCTGGTCGCGTGCGACGAGCCGATCGACGTCGAGGACCGTGGCGAGGGCCCGTCGCACGCGTGGACGCTGCGCAAGGTCGAGCGTCGGTTCGGCCCGCTGGTGCGGCCGCTGGGCGGTGTCCTGTGAGGTACCGCGCCATCCTCCTCCAGACCGCGTCCTGCGTGGTCACGTTCGAGGCACCCGAGGACGCGACGCAGGAGCAGCTCGAAGAGGCCGCGGCCGAGGCCGAGACCCCGACGCTGTGTCATCAGTGCTCCGACTCGGACCGCAACCAGTCGCTGAACATCGACGGTGAGTGGGACCTCATGGTCGACGAGAAGTCCGGCAAGCCGGAGATCCACGTGGACGGTGACGCGTGAACGCCCGCGCCATCAATGCCGCAGCGGGCGTGATCCTCGCGTCGATGCAGCGGAAGCAGACCGCGGCTGGGATCGCGGCGGACGTCGAGGCTGCTGGGCTGTTGATGTCGCCGGAGACCGCGGCCGAGCTGGAGACGCTGCGCAGCACGCTGGAGCGGCGGACCGCGCTGCTCCGCGATGTGCAGGCCATGGCCCGCAGTTCGCGTAAGGAGGCTGACGGCCGGAAGGCGCATGCGGAGCGGTTGAAGGTCTCGAACCTGGAGGCTGCCGAGCGGGCGCAGAAGGTCATCGACGAGCTGCGCAAGCGGGTCGCCGAGCTGGAGGCCGCTGTCCTGCCGCCGTGGTGGTCGCAGATGACTGAAGAGGTCAGCGACGTCCTGTCGGAGCTGGCTTCGGCTGCGCTCTCGTACTACTCGTTCGAGACCACTGAGGACCCGCAGCAGCGGTTCGAGGCCGCGATGGCGTGGGGGCACCGCGAGGTGTCCGAGCGGCTGGCAGACGAGGCCGGGAAGGTCACCCCAACCGGGGGCGAGATCACCCAGCCCGACGAACTGACCGTCTACCGGGCCTCCCACGACGCCATCGTCATGGGCCTCTACACCACCCGCGACGCCGCTGAGCAGCACTGCCTGGCCTCGGCCGACAACTCCGACCTCCACAACGCCGTGTTCGCCTGGCACGACGACGAGGACGGCAGCACCGAACTCTGGGCGACGCTCTCCCCGCGCAGCATGCCCGAGCGCCCCACGGGCTACGTCGTGACCCCGGTCCCGGTCGCCTCCGAGTACGACGAGGAGGCCGACGAGTGACGACCGTGACCCTCCTCTACGTCCTCGGCTACGGCGTCGCCGCGTGGATCCTCCTCGGCCTGGTCGACCTCCTCGCCGACCGCGACGACCAGCAGCTCGCCGCCACCGGACCGCGCCAGACGACGACCACCACCGCGCCCTGCCACTGCGGGCGCCGCATCCCCACCGGTCGGATCGCCTACTGCTCCGACCGCTGCCGCTGGAACGACGACAACCACGGGAGCAACTGATGCGACCCATCTACTGCGACGGCAACGGCTGTCCCGACCTGCCGCCCGGCCAGCACTCGGACGACTGCTTCGAGCTGTCCGAGGAGGCGCCCCGCAACGACGACATCGTGTGGGCCACCGCCATGGAGGACGGCGCCGCCCGCCGCCCGCTGCTCACCGGAGTCCCGGCGCAGCAGGGACGGAGCGCCCTGTGACGACTACGACCGAGGCCGGGGCCACCGCCCCGGCCCCCGGCCGCCGCGTCACACCGACCGGCCGCCTCATCCTCCCCGCCGACGCCGACCGCGCCGACTGGCTCACCGCCCGCCGCCAAGGACTCGGCTCCAGCGACATCGCCGCGATCCTCGGCATCTCCCGCTTCGGGAACGCCCTCACCGTCTGGCACGACAAGACCGGCGGACTCCCCCTGGAGAGCGACGACACCGAACCCGCCCTGTGGGGACGCCTCAACGAGGAGACCGTCGCCCGCGAATGGGCACGCCGCAACCGCTCCCACGTCCGCCGCGTCGGCCTCGTCGCCAACATCGAACGGCCCTGGCAGATGTGCACCCTCGACCGCCGAGTCCTGGCCTGCCCCATCTCCCAGGACACCAAGGAACGCTGCGCCGTCGAGGTCAAATGCCGCGACAAGATGAAGGCCGGCCAGTGGCGCAAGGGCACCCCGGACGACGTCCTCGCCCAGACGCTCTGGCAGGCAGACGTCTGCGGCTTCGACCACATCCACGTCGCGTGCCTCATCGGCGGCAACGACTACCGGCAGTTCGTCGTCCGCGTCGCCGACCACGCCGACATCGTCGCCAACCTGCGGGCCGCCGGCGAGCAGGCGTGGCAGCAGATCGTCGCCCGCCGCCCGCCGCTGCTGACGGGCGAGGAGGAGCCCGGCCCGCTCCTCGACCTGTACGCCCAGCTCCACCCGGAGCGGTCCGGCTATGTCGAGATCGACCGCGACGGCGACGCGCAGGACGACCTCACCGAGTACATCGAGCAGGCCGCCGCCGAGTCCACCGCGAAGAAGGCCAAGGAGAAGGCGAAGGCCAAGCTCATCGGCCACCTGGGCGGCAAGCAGGCCGCGTTCTACCAGGACCGCCCGGCCTACTCCTACGACGAGGAGTCCCGCGAGTACGTCGACCGCGAGCGGCTCCGCGAGAAGTTCCCCGAGGCCTACGAGGCGTGCGTCGAGGACCGGGTGTCCCGCCGCCTCAACATCCCCCGCAACGTCCGTGAGGAGTTCACCTCGTGACGACCCTTGCCGATCGTGCGGCAGCCGCCGCCGGCCGCCCCGACAGCACCGCCCCGGCCGAGGCCGCACCGGCCTACGAACCGCCGACCGTGAACACCCCGGCGCCCGACCTGTCCGCCTACGAGCCGGGGCCCGACGACCCGCCCATGGTGCCCGTGCACCTCGCCTGGCTCCGCGTCCGCAAGGACATCCGCAGTATCGAAAAGGGCGAGGAGTACAACGACGGGTACTCGCGCTACAACTTCCGCGGCGTCGACGCCACCGTCACGGCCTTCGCCCCGGTCACCCTCCGGCACGGCGTCAACGTCATCCCACGCCAGGTCGACGCCACCTACCGCGACACCAAGACCGCCAAGGGCAAGGCCACCCGCGAGTGCACCGTCAGCGTGACGTGGCACATCATCGGCCCCTGCGGTGACGTCATCGTCGCCCAATCGCAGGGCGAGGCCCTCGACTCCGGCGACAAGGGAACCGCCAAGGCGCAGTCCGTCGCACTGCGCGTACTGCTCCTCAACGGTGGCCTCGTGCCGACCGGCGATCCCGACCCGGGCAGCTCCACCATCGACCGCGGCGAGGCCAACGTGCGGTCCGCCGTCAGCTACCTCGACGAGATCACCGACCCGCAGACCAGTACCGGCCGACTTCGACAGATCCACCACGAGCTGAAGCAGTCGCAGCAGCTCGGTGCGCTCGTCACGAACGAGGTCGGCAACGAGGAAGCCGTCGGCGACATGGTCGTCCGTATCGGCAAGGAGCGCGCCGCCGGGGGTGGCTCATGAGCTGGTACCTCGGCCGCATGTGCGGCTTCGACCTGGAGACCACCGGCATCGACGTCGAGACCGACCGCATCGTCACAGCCTGCATCGTCCAGGTCGGCGGCAACCACCCGACCGCCTCGGACACCTGGCTCGCCGACCCGGGGATCGACATCCCCGAGGAGGCCGCCAAGGTCCACGGCATCACCACCGAGCAGGCCCGCGCCGAGGGGCACCCCGCGGCCAGCGTCGTGCAAGACCTCGTGTCCGGGCTGGTGCAGGTCGTCACGCACGGCATCCCCGTCGTCGCGATGAACGCCTCATTCGATCTCACCATGCTCGACCGCGAGGCCCGCCGGCACGGCATCGCCCCGCTGTCGGACGTCGTCGGCGACGAGCTGCGGGTGGTCGACCCGCGCGTCCTCGACAAGCGCGTCGACCGGTACCGCCGCGGCGGCCGCACTCTCACGGATCTGTGCAGGCACTACGACGTGCCCCTCGACGGCGCGCACTCCGCGGACGCTGACGCCATCGCCGCGTGCCGCGTGGCCTGGCGGATCGCGTCCCGGTACCCCGAGGTCGGCCGCGCCCTCCTCGACGAGCTGCACGACCAGCAGATCGGTTGGGCCCGCGAGCAGGCCGAGGGCCTGGCCGACTACTTCCGCCGCACCCCCGGCAAGGAGCACCAGGCCGACGGCGTGCGCACCGAGTGGCCGCTGATCCCCTTCAAGGAGGCCAGCGATGTTCGGTAGCAAGCGCCGTGAGGCCCGACACCGCCGTGAAGTCGACGCCATGCGCCAGCAGCGCGACGACGCCCGCAAGCTCCGCGAGATCACAGCACGGAACCTGGCCCGCAGCGCGCAGCGCGAATCCCGCCTCATGCAGATCCTCGCCGTGCAGATCACCGCGGGCCGCGCGCTCGGCGACAAGGCCGACGCGCAGGCCACCGCGGACCACCTGGCCGAGGTGCTCGCGATCCACGGCTTCGGCCAGCACCTGGAGTTGGCGCTGTCCCGCATCGACGCGAAGCCGGGGGACCGGCCGTGAACCTCCCCCTCCTCGTCGCCGGACTCGTGCTGCTCATCAGCGTCGGCGCCCTGCCCATCACCGCCCGCTACATCCCGACGCCCCGGCGCCGGGCCCACGCGAAGGGCACCCGCAAGTGACCACCCTGTTCGACATCCAGACCCCCGCCGCCGGGCTGTCCCCCCGCCCGACGGCGGGCACCACCTACCGAGTCGCCGGCCTCGACATCAGCCTCACCTCGACCGGCGTCGCCACCCTCGGCGGCACCATCGCCATCCCCACCACCGGCCGCCGCCGCGACACCCTCGTCGAACGCCGCACCCGACTACGGCACATCGCCGACACCGTCGTCACCGAGGTCGGCACCGTCGACCTGGCGTGCATCGAGGGCCCCTCGCACCACTCCGTCGGCGGCTCCGTGTGGGACCGCGGCGGACTGTGGTGGCTCGTCGTCGACGCCCTCGTCGCACGGGAGATCCCCGTCGCCGTCATCCCGCCCATGTCCCGCGCCAAGTACGCGACCGGCAAGGGCAACGCCCGGAAGGCGGCCGTCCTCGACGCCGCGCAGCGCCGGTACGGAGCGGTGTGCGCGACCGACGACGAGGCCGACGCCCTGGTCCTCCGCGCGATGGGTCTCGACTGGCTCGGCCAGCCGCTGACCGAGGTCCCCGAGGGCCACCGCGCGGCGCTCGGCGGATGCCAGTGGCCCGACCTCGGACCGGCCAGGTGACCGGCCCGTGGATCGGCGGACTCACCGTCCGCCGCACCGACCACGGACAGACCCCCATCGCCGACCACCTCTGCACCCGCTGCGGCCACCACACCCGCGTCACCGGCCGCCAGCGAGTCACCGACTACATCCGCTCCAACCCCATCGCCGACCACCGGGCAGCCTGCCCGGCCCTGAAGAAAGGCACGACCGCATGACCGACACCACCAACCGCACCGGAGAGATCGCCGAGTTCGCCGCGTTCCTCGTCGGCCACCTCGGCGGCCGATCCCACGAGCAGATCAGCGCCGAGATGCACGACCTCCTCGCCGCCGTCGCCGAACACGGCCGCAAGGGCTCCCTCACCATCACCATCGCCGTCGAGCCCCCCAAGGGCCACGTCGACGGCGGCCCGCTGGCCATCGCTGTCGAGAGCGCCCTCAAGGCCCCGAAGGCAGTCGCCCCGCCGGCCATCTACTTCGTCGACCGCGACGGCAACGCCACCCGCAACGACCCCCGGCAGATGTCCTTCGACATCCGCGACGTCCCCACCACCACCGAGATCAAGGACATCTGACGTGCCCAACTACACCGACCTCCAGCCGATCAGCTCCACCGCAGGCGACGGCGTGCAGGCCATCATCGACACCGCCCACCGCGCCGCCGAACCCACCAAGGTCGAGCCCGGCGAGATCTACCTCGTCGCCACCGCGACCGGCGACGTCCGCACCATCGACCTGACCGGCGACCAGTACCTCGACACCCCGTCGCGCAAGGTCGGCACCACCACCGTCCGCGACGCCGGCAGCTTCCTCGCCTACTACGACAAGCACCACGACGACTCCTCCGAGGTGTACTCGGACGTCGAGAAACTGAGCGTCACCGCCGTCCTCGACGCCCACTCCGACGACGCCGCCGCCTGGCAGCAGCACCGACTCATCCTCTCGCTGCGCCAAACCAAGCCCTGGCGCGAGTGGCTGGCTCTCGACGGGCAGCTCGTCGACCAGGACCGGTTCGCCTCGTTCCTCGAGGACCACCTGCCCGACCTCGTCGCCCCGGACTCCGCGACGATGCTGGAGATCGCCCAGTCCATCCAGGCGACCACCAGCGCCTCGTTCCAGTCCTCGTCCCGCCTCCAGTCCGGCGAGCGCAAACTCGTCTACACCGAGGACACCACGGCCAAGGCCGGCGGCAACGGTGAGCTGACCATCCCCGAGGTCTTCCAGATCGCCGTCATGCCCTTCGAGGGCGCCGAGCGCTACCGGATCCAGGCCCGCCTGAAGTACCGCATCGGGCGTGACGGGCTGCGCCTCGGCTTCAAGTTGGAGCAGCCCGAGGACCGCCTCGCCGCCGCGTTCCAGGACGTCGTCAAGCAGGTGAGCGACTCCATCACCGAGCCCGTCATCAACGGCACCCCTGCCTGATGACCCGGGAACCCCGCGGGACGGGCGCCGCCGACTCCCGGTGCCCGTCCTGCGGGGCCCCGGTCCTCCGCCAACTCGTCGGCCGCATCGCAGCCCTCACCGTCACCGCAGACCCCACCCCGCTCACCCCCGAGCAGGAAACCCAGGTCCGCACCGACCCCAACCGCCTCACCTGGTGCCTCATCACCGGCCGATGGCGGCCCCCCGAACTCCGCTGGAGGCACCCAGCCCACAGCCCCCACTGCACCCACCACGTCGTCGCCTGCCACCGCTGCCCACCCGCAGCCCCCACCACCCTCTTCTGACCCGCTAGGAGCACCGTGGACAACGTCATCCGCCACCCCGCACCGCAGCAGGCGGACGACCATGCCACCGTCGAGCGCCTCCCGCCCGCGGACGTCGCCGCCGAACAGTCGCTCCTCGGCGCCATGCTCCTCGACCCCCGCGTCGTCGAGGACGTCATCGAGACCGTCGACGCGGAGGACTTCTACCGCATCGCACACGGCACGATCTTCCGCACCATCGCCAGCGCCTACGCCGTCGGCCAGATCCTCGACCCGATCACCCTCGCCGAACGACTCCGCAAGGAAGGCCAGCTCGACCGCGTCGGCGGCGCCTCCTACTTCAACATCCTGATCTCCGCCGCGCAGGTCACCAGCCTCGCCCCCGACCACGCCCGCATCGTCCACGAGGCCGCCCAACGCCGCCGCATCCTCGTCGAGATCGAGCAGGCCGCCCACCGCATCCGCACCGGCGACGGCGACCTCGCCGACACCGCAGCCGCGGCCCGCGACGCCCTCGACGGCGCCACCCGCACCACCGCCGGCGCCCGCCACCTCGAAGCAGCGTTCCTCAACTGGCCCGAGTTCTTCGCCACCGACTTCGGCGACGTCGAGCTGCTGCCCGGCCGGCTCATGGCACCCGGCCAGCAGATCGCGCTCGTCGGCGACGGTAAGGCCGGCAAGTCCCTGTTCTCCCTGGAGTGGGCCTGGCGCATGGCCACCGGGCAGAGCTTCCTCGGCGACAAGCCGCAGGACCCCATCACCGTGCTGTACGCCGACGCGGAGAACGGGCACGAGCAGATCCAGGAGCGCCTCATCTCCTTCGGGGCGACCCCGCACGGCATGGGCCGCCTCAAGTACGCCTCGTTCCCCCGTATCCGGCCGCTGGACACCCCCGGCGGCGGACAGGATCTCCTCGCCCTCACCAAGCGCGCGGACGCCCAACTGGTGTTCCTCGACACCATCTCCCGCTTCATCGCCGGGCCCGAGAACGACGCCGACACCTGGCTCAACGTGTACCGCCACACCCTGATGCTCCTGAAGCGCGACGGCATCGGCTCCGTCCGCCTCGACCACTTCGGGAAGGACAAGGACCGCGGCGGCCGAGGCTCCTCGGCCAAGACGCAGGACGTCGACCACGTGTGGGAGCTGTCCGCGCAGGGCGGCGGCATCCTCGGCCTGAAGCGCACCCACACCCGCACCGGCATCGGCCCCGACGCGTTCCCCATCCGCCGCGAGTCCCGCCGCCACGGAGACCACTGGGTGCCCGGCGCGACCCGGCACACCCTGGTCACCTTCGAGTACGAGCAGCGCCAGGACACCCCCGGCACCGTCGAGTACGTCATCGGCAGGCTCGACGCGGCCGGCCTCCCGAACGACGCGGGCAACCCGGCCGCCCGCAAGACCCTCGCCGAACTCCAGGTCCCCGCGCGGAAGGCCCTGATCGAGGAGGCCGTCCGACTCCGCAAGGCCCGCACCCAAACCGGGACGGGGAATGACACACCGGACACCCATAGCGGGACAGTCCCGATGTTCATGGACGAACCCGGACACGAGCAGCCCCGGAATGTCCGGAATGACCTTCCCCCAGATGTTCCCCGCGATCTTGATCCAGCAGGTTCCCCGGGGGAATCCCCCGCGATCTTCACGGGAAGCACAAAACCCCAGGTCAAACATTCCCCGGGAACCCCCGGGGAACCCCCGGGGAACGCACCTTCCCCCCCTTCCCCCCCCTCTAAGGAGGGGGAAGGGGTGGGGAAGCGGGAACCCACAGACCCCACAAACGACGGTGACGACCCCCCGTCATGCACCCTCTGCGGCTACCCCATCACCAACCCCGACCGCGTCAACCGCGGCTACGACACCCACGTCATGTGCCCCCAACCGGCCAACGCCCAGACCACCAACGCCCCCGAGGAGGACTGACCACCCATGAACCTCACACCCGACTTCCTCGACCAGGCGACCGGCCCCGTCCCGTGCAGCCAGGAACCGGATCTGTTCTTCAGCCTCGACGACGCCGACCGCATCCGCGCCGTGAAGATCTGCCGAGGCTGCCCCCTCCTCGTCGCCTGCCACGCCCACGCCACCGACGCCGACGAACTCGGCGTGTGGGGCGGACAGACCCGCGCCGAACGCCGAGGGCTGCGTCGCCGCGGCGGCGTCCTCCAGGTCCCGGCCGAGCCCGTCGAGGAGCTGGAGCTTGACGACGAGGACCGGCTGCGCCGCGAGTGCGGCAGCGTCAAGGCGTACCGGGCGCACCGGAAGTTCGGCGAGACCCCGTGCCGCCGCTGTCAGGCAGCGTGGGACGCGAACGTCGAGACGGAGCGCCGCGCCGCCCTGGAGCGGGAACACGCGCTCCCTGCCGGCGGATCCGTCACGGGCTACCACACGCACCGCAGGCTCAACGAACCGACGTGCGACCCGTGCCGTGCCGCGCTGCGGGTGCAGGCCGCAGAGCGCCGCGCCGCGGACAAGCGGAAGCAGAGCGGCCTGACGGTCGTCCCGCCGGCCGACGACCCGGCGCCCCCGCCTGCCTCCGCCGCTGCGCCGTCGGGGCGTGCCGCATGAGCCAGGCCCACATGGTCCTCGTCGGCGCCCTCGCTGCTGGCCTCCCCACCGCCGCGGTGCTCCTCGTCGTCGCGGCCTGCGTGATCCGCGACCACTGGCGCGCCGTCCGCGGCTGGCTCGTCGTCGCCCTCGCCATCGCCGCGGTCATCGCGGCCGCCGCCTACATCGACTGAACGGACACCGCCATGCCCGAGCCCGTCGACATCTGCATCTGGTGTCCCGACCGACCGCGAATCCCCGCCAGCCAGTTCGACGCCCATCTCGACCGCGAGCACCCCTTCATCTCCGACCCGCGCACCTCCACCTCCTGCTGGTCCAGGGCCGAGGTGACCACTCCGGACGGGATCCTGCACGACATCGCCTGCGGCCGAGGACGACACCGGTGGGGCACGCACCGCAACCGGCACGTCCGGTGGAGCTGCCCGCCCCGCTGCTCCTGCGTCCGCCACGCCTGACCCAACCACCGAACGGAACCGCCATGCCCGAGACCCGCCTCACCTGCCTCAGCCCCGCAGACGCCGCCGCCGTCGTCACGGAAGGCACCCGCCCCGGCGACACCGTCCACACCGTCCGTCAGGAAGGCGCCGTGGTCGTCATCGGCTACCAGGACAAGCGCTGGCCCCTCGACGTCGCCGACTGGGCCGGGGAGAACGGCCACGCCTCCGACTCCGCCGCCGCCCGCGTGATCGCGCAGCTCTGACCGTCACGGCCCGGCCGTCACCCGGCGGCCGGGCCCCACCACCCGGAGGCCCCCATGCCCGCATCCCTCGACCCCAAGACCCGCGCCGTCCTCCGCTCCGCCGACGCCATGACGACGCAGCTCCGCAGCATCGCCGACGCCCTCACGACGGCCGTCACCGACGCCGCGACGGCCGACCAGACGGACTACGCCCTCACCCCGACGCCCGTCGCCGACGACGACCCGCCCGTCCAGTGCTGGCACACCGAACCCCGCACGCCCTGCGACTGGAACATCTGCCGACAGCCCACCGACGCCCCGTCGGAGCAGCAGACGACGCCCGACGACAAGCTGCTCCGCGCCCTCGCCGACCGAGCAGCACGCGGCCGACTGATCGGCGACGAGCCCATCATGCTGCTCCGCGGCATCGAGGACACCCTCGCCGTCCGCGACCAGCTCGCCGCTGAACTCGACCGCATCCGCCGCGCCCTCGACCCCGACGACGAGACCTACATCCGCGAGACCGTCGACGAGCAGCTCGACCTCCGATCCAAGCTGCACTACGCCGAGGCGCAGCTCCGCCGCGTGCGCGGGCTGCGCGACCCGATCGCTGAGGCCCTCGAACGAGCTGACTATCGGCAGGACATGAGGCGGGGCGACCTGGCCGACGCGATCATGCCGGTCATCGGCGCCGCCCTCGACGGCCCGGTCTGCCGCTGCCGCCGCTGTGGCTGCAACCCGGACATGGGCGAGTGTGCCCACTGCAACGCGTGCGACGTGCCCGACGTCCCGTCGCCGACGCCCGTCCCCGAGGAGCACGACCGTGCGTAGAGCCCTCCTCGCCGCCCTCACCATCGTCGTCATCGCAGGCGCCACCATCGCCGCCATCAGCGCTCTCGCGTTCCTCGCCGGACACGACGCCTACCGCCAAGCCACCCGGCCCACGCCCAGCCCCACGCCCAACCCGCCACCGCAGGAGCCCTGATCATGGCGGCCGGCGCGCACTGCCCAACCCGCAAGTGGCGCTACCGCGACCGCATCGCAGCGCAGCTCGTGCTCGCCGTGATGGACCGCACCGACCCCCGCCGCCGCGAATGCCGGGCGTACCACTGCCCGTTGTGTCACGGCTGGCACCTGACGAGCCAACGGCAGTCACCGGCCCGGAACCGCACAGCCAGTCCCATGCATCCCTATTCACACCACCACGACCAGCAACGGAGCACCATGTCCGACAACAGTCTGTCCTCCGACACCGTCGCCGCCCTGCTTGAGGTCATCAAGGAGCAGGCCGAGGAGATCAAGAAGCAGCCGGCCTCCGTCGGCTCGGCCGCAGCGATCAAGGATCTCGCCGAGGCGTACGCCTGGGTGATGCGCCCGATCCGCGGCACATCCCGCTGACAACGCAGGCCGACGCCCCGTCACCCACCCGGGCGACGGGGCGTCGTCACGTTCAGCGACAGGCGTCGAGTCGCGCGCGCAGAGATAGTTACGCCTAGCAGAAACTTTCTCTGCATGATCCGCCAGAACCACTACACAGCGTAGCTATTTACCTCGCGCGACCTGCCCGGCCCTATCCCCGGACATCCCCAGCTCCGGCCCGATCTCGTCGAACGTACGGCCCTGCGCATGAGCCGAGATCACCGCCTGCTGCCGCACCTCGCGCAACTCCCGATGCAGCTCCGGCCACTCACGGAGCAGCTCCGTCGTTGCCTTCGCCCGGTCCATCGGATCGCTGATGCCCTCCAGCGCCCGCAGCGCGGCACGCACCGCCTCGACCTCGTTCGCCATGATCCGTACCTCCCGCCCGGACAGTAGGCGTGCATGACCCGACCTCCGAGGGGTACCCTTCGGAAGCGAGGGGTACCCCTCGCCGCGTCACGACGGGCCCGACGCCCGTCAGACGCCCCACAACTAAACGAGCCCCGCAGGTGCGCTAACACCGAAACGGGGCTCTGACCACCGGAGAGTGACCTCCATGGCTACGGAGCAGCGTACCCACGCCCCGACCACGCCAGGCAACCCCCGCGCGATCGGCCTCGCCATCGGCGCCGCCATCATCATCACCGGCATCACCGGCATCGCGTTCTGGCTGAGCTACTACCACCTGCACGACGTCGCTGCCGCACACGGCCTCCACACCGACCCCGCTCGCGCATGGGCCTGGCCCGCCGTCCTCGACCTGTTCTACCTCGCAGGCGAGCTGCTGATCCTCCGCGCGTCGTGGCTGCGCACCGTCGACCCGTGGGCCATCGCCCTCACCACCCTCGGCGCAGCAGGCTCGATCGGCCTCAACGTCGCCGGCGTCGGCGGCCAGGCGCCCGCCCTCGACTACGTCGTCGCCGCCGTCCCGCCTGTCGCCGCGCTGCTCGCGTTCGGCGCACTGATGCAGCAGATCCACCGCCACTTCGGACGGGCCGTCGCGTCGCCCGTCGTCGCCCCGTCGCCGCAGACCAGCGTGCCCGTAGTCGAGCAGGTCATCGCCCCGCCGCCGCCCGTCGCGCCGCCCGCTGTCCCGGCGGTGTCGACGGCCGTCGCCGCCGAGCTGCCGCCCGTCGAGGAGCAGCGCGAGCCCCTGGTCTACGCCGACCCGCGGTGCCACGCCATCCGCCCCCTGTACGACGGCGGCTACCGACCCGGCACCGCCACCATGCGGCAGGCCCTCATCGACCACGGACACGGCCGCGTCGGCGACTCCACCATCCGCGGCACCCTCCGCGCCGAGGTCGAGCGGCACGAACCGCACCTCGCTGCCTTGCCCGCGGAAGCGAGCCCGCTCCCGCGCCGCACCGGCTGATGGAAGCCCTCGCGCTCACCACCTGCCTGCTCCTCATGCTCGGCGCCGCCCTCGGCATCCTCGCCGTCGACCGCCGCGCCCTCTCGCCCGTGCTCGTTACGGCCGCCTTCGTCATCACGCTCGGCGCCCTCGTCGCCGGCCTGTTCTCCCTGTGAGGACCCCATGTTCATCGTGTCCCTCGGCGGCGTCACCGTCGGCATCTCGATCATCGCCGCGACCGGCATCCGCTGGTGGTTCCGCGAGAAGCACAAGCCCGCCCGCGCCGTGCCGTTCCTCCTCGCCACCTCCTACGGCATGCTCGTCATCCTGTCCGCCGGCGGCCTCCTCGGCGCCCTGGCAGGCGTCACCCTGTGGGGCAGCAACGGCCTCGGCAACCTCGCGCTCGTCTACGGCGTCGGCGGCGGCACCCCCGACGTCACCCGGGCGCAGCAGATGGCGCTCACCGACGGCGGTCACGCCGTGGTCGTCATCGTGACCGTCGTCCTGTTCGGCCTGTGGAAGTGGGCGGGCAAGGTCCCCAACGCGGACCTCGGCCTCGGCTTCGTCGCGGGCGTCTCGCTGGGCCTGTCCGGCACGGTCGCCGGGATCGCCGCGGTGCCTCTCGCGTCCGGCGCGAACATGCTCGGCCTCGGCTTCACGGCGCTGCTGTGATGCGCGTCCTGGTCCGGGCCGTCTGCCTCACGGGTGACGGCACCGGTGTCCTCTTCCGTCAGTGGGTCCGGTGGCTGGCCGGCAACAAGGCGCGCGGCGCGTTCGTCCGCGGCTTCGGCTCGCTGTGTGCCGTGTGGATGGTCGGCTCGATGTGCTTCGCCGCCCCGGTTCTCATGTGGGTGGTGGCCGGCTCCTGGTGTGCGGCCGCGATCCGTGCGGCGCGCCTGGCCGAGCGCAGGGCGGCGGCCGAGGAGGCGTTCCTCGACTTCATCGACGCGAACATCGGCGACCGCAACGGCGTGCACCTGGCCGTGCTCCTCGGCCTGCTCCACCGCGACAAGCTGCTCACGCACCTCGACCAAGCCGGGCTGCGGGAGCAGATCGAGGCGCGGAAGATCCGAGTCCGCGACTCGGTCAAGATCGGCGGGACCGTGATGGTGGGCGTCCACCGGGACGACTTCCCCCGCCGCGTGAAGGCCCCTCTCCCCCCTGCCGACAGCCCCTCCCCCACGGGTAGTTCCGCAGGTCACTACCCCACTACCCCGGAGAAGACCCCGATCGTGGAAGGGGTCGCGTGGACGGTACACGCACCCGTCGGGGAGCGGCCGGCGGCCGAGCCGGAGCCTGCGGACGACGGCTTCGAGGACCACCTCGCCGACGCCCTCGACGTCCTCGGGGGAGGTGACCGATCATGATCTGTCGACTCCTAGCGCGCATCGTCCCGACGTACTGCGCCAAGTGCGGCTGGTGGACCGAGAACTGCGGGCACTGATCTGCCACACTCGAACCGAGGCCTCGTCGTCACACTTGCGCGGCGGGGCATTGGCAATCTCCTGACTTCTCGGTGAGCTTGCCATATTCGTTCAAGGCCCACTCCACCCCACCGTCGTCGCGAAAATGGAGTACTGGGCGGTTTCGCTCAAGCACCGCAAGTGGTGCAGGGGCAGAAAAGAGGTATTCCTTTTCGCTGGCTGCCAGCGAGTGACGGAACCTTCCCTCTGGATTCGCTTCCAGGCCCGGCCCTGCCGCGTCCTGGTCTGCGGGCACGAAGCACAGATGGATCGCCCAGATCGCAACGGGACTTCCGTTGAGAACCTCGGCTGACCAGACCCTCGGGCCCTCGGTCTGCCCCGTTGCTCGGTCGAAGCGTCCGCCCTGGATCCACGCCTTCATAGATATCTGTCGAGCCTGCTCCCACTTGCGGTCTTCAGCGGCTGCCGACAGTTGTGCTCGTTCCAGGGCAAGGTTGAGGGACTGCTCAGCGATGAAGTGTCGCTGTTCCTCGATCTGCTTTTGCTGGCTCTTCATCGTGCCGCGCGCGTAGTACGCGGCTACGGCCGCGAACGCTCCGGCTACCCATGTCGGGGCATCGCCCCAGTCGATCCCACCCATAGTCCAGCAGCGTAGGGCCAGCCTGCGGACCGCGACTTGCAGCAGCCAAGATCAGGCCCGGCCCGATTTCCGTACCCTCCCCACCAGGGAGGAGCACGCCCATGGCCGGAGGACCCACACCCATCAACCGCGACGTCGCCGACCAGCGCGCCGACGAAGTGATGATCCTCCGCACCCGCGACCGCCTCGACTTCCGCGAGATCGCCGAACGCATCGGCGCCGACGTCAAGAACACCTACGAGGCATGGAAGCGCGGACGCGCCCGCCTCCACCAGGAAGCCGCCGAATCCTTCGGGACGTACGTCGGCGAGCAGCTCGCGACCTGCCGGCAGGTCATCGACGGCCTCATGCCCATGGTCGCCGCTGGCGGTGCGAACGGGCCGAAGGCCGCCGAAGCCATCGTCCGTGCCATGGACCACGAGGCCAAGCTCCTCGGCCTGTACGCCCCGGTGAAGCACAACGTCACCGTCACCGACGAGATGACCGCCCGCGTCAAGGCCCTCGCTGACGAGCTGGCCGCCCTGGACGACGCATGACCGCACCGGCCGACCTCGACACGCGCCTCGCCGGGATGTCCCCGGCCGAGCTGGAGCTGCTGGAACAGGAACTCGCCGCCCGCCTGTGGCAGAAGCGCTGGGGCAAGTGGCAGCCCTACCCGTGGCAGGTCCCCCCGGACGACATCGAGACCCTCGGATGGTGGCTCCAGCTCGGCGGCCGAGGCACCGGAAAGACCGACGGCTGCGCCCGCTACATGGTGAGCCACGTCAACGGCCCCCCGTGCGACCCGCGGCTGCGCGGCGGGCACCGCATGGCCATCATCGCCCCGACGCAGGGCGACGCCGTCGAGGCCTGCGTCAACGGCCCGTCCGGGCTCCGCGCGCACGACCCGCGCGTCGTGCTGCGCACCACGGCCGGCGGAACCTTCGCCCGCTGGCCCAACGGCGCCGAGGCCAAGCTGTTCGGCGCGCACACCCCCGACGACGTCGAACGTCTCCGCGCCGGAGGTAACCGGTGCCTCGTGTGGATGGAGGAGGTCGCCGCGCAGCGCCGCCTCGGCGCCGCGATCACCCACTCCGAGATGGGCCTACGCATCGGCCCCAACCCGCACTACATCGCCTCGACCACCCCGAAGCCCCGCACCGAGCTGATCGAACTCACGAGGCGCGGCGACGTCACCGTCACCCGCGGCCGCACCCGCGACGCCATCCACCTCCCGCAGGAGCAGCGCGACAAGCTCACCGCGAAGTACGCCGGCACCCGCCTAGAGAAGCAGGAACTCGACGGCCTACTCCTGGAGGACATCGAGGGCGCCCTGTGGTCCCGTACCACCCTCGACAAGACGCGCGTCGGCGCAGCCCCGCCGATGGCCCGCATCGTCGTCGCCATGGACCCCGCCGCCACCTCGGGCGACGAGTCCGACGAGATGGGCATCGTCGTCGCAGGCCTCGGCCAGCAGTACCTCCCCGACGTCAACGGCACGTCCCGCCGGCACGGCTACGCCCTCGACGACCTGTCCGGCCGCATGCCGCCGCTCGCCGCCGCCCGCGTCGCGATCCGGGCGTACCACCAGCACAAGGCCGACGCGATCGTCGCCGAGGTCAACAACGGCGGCGACTGGATCGGGACCGTCATCCGGCAGATCGACCCGTCGGTGAACTACCGCACTGTCCGCGCCTCACGCGGCAAGCAGACCCGGGCCGAGCCCGTGGCCGCGCTGTCCGAGCAGCGGGCCGCGCACATCGTGACGTCCCTGCCCGAGCTGGAGGAGCAGCTCGTCTCCTGGGTGCCGGGCGACGACAGCCCCGACCGGCTCGACGCCTACGTGTGGGCCCTCACCGACTTGATGTTGGCGCCCGCCGGCAACTTCGCCGCGGTCGCGTGAAAGGAAGACGCTGATGGGACGCCTGAAGGACGTAGCCGACGCCGTGTTCGGACGACGGGCCGTCGGCCTCGACACGGTACGGGAGCGACGCCCCGTCACCGTCGCGTCGATCGGGGGGCAGCAGTCCCTCACCCTGTCCCTCGACCCGGAGGCCCGCGGCTACGCCAACTCCGCGGTCGCGTACCGGTGCGTTGCGGCCATCGCCGACAACGGCAGCTCGGTGCCACTGCGCGTGCGCCGCCCGGACGGCAGCATCATCGAGCAGCACCCGATCGACATGCTGTTCAACAAGCGGCCCAACCCCCTCGTCTCCGCCCGCGTCTTCAAGTCGATCATCTTGCAGCAGGGCGAGTTGGCCGGGCAGTCGTTCGTGTGGCTCGACCGCGGCGAGACCGGACTCGGCCCCGTCACCGAGGCGCACAACGTGTACGACCCGGTCGACGTCATCGTGAACAAGCCCGTCGCGCAGCGCCCGACGATGGCCGACCTGCTCGGCTTCGTCATCCGCCGGGCCGACGGCGTCAGCGTCCCCGTGCTGCCCGAGGAGATGCTGTGGCTGCGGTACCCGCACCCCTTTGATCCGTTGGGCTGCCTCGCCCCGTGGAAGGCCGCGCGGCACGCCGTCGACATGGACGCTTTCGCCCGCGAGTGGCAGCGCTCCAGCTACGCCAACGGCGCCATGCCCAAGGGCGTCGTCTACCTCGGCGCGATGGACGAGACCGAGTGGCGGGCGAACGTCGCAGCGTGGCGCAGCGGCGTCCAGGGCCCCGCCAACGCCGGGAAGAACCTCCTCGTGCGCTCCGCGCCCGGCACGCCCAGCCAGGGCAAGCCCATCGACTACGTCCGCGTAGGCCTCACAGCCGAAGAGATGGACTACCTCGAATCCCGCGTGGCCAACGCGCAGGAGGTCATGCTCGCGTTCGGCGTCCCGCACGACTACCTGGCCGGCGGCACGACCTACGAGAACCGCACCGCCAGCAAGGCCACGCTCTGGTCGGACACGATCGTCCCGAAATTGGAGATCATCGGCTCCGAGGTCGACCGCGGGCTGCTCCCCTCCGACGCGGAGGAGGCCGAGTTCGACCTGTCTGGCGTCGACGCGCTCCAGGAGGGCCGCGACTCAGTCGCCAACCGCACCCGCGCCTCGGTGTACTCCGACACCCTGACGATCGACGAGGCCCGCGCAGAGCTGGGCTACGACCCGCTGCCTGGCGGCATCGGCGAGAACACCCTCACCCCGTACCGCGCCCTGTTCGCCCCGGTGCAGGGCGCAGCCGGAACGGATGAGGCCCGGTCGTGGGACGCGGACTTCTCCCGACTCCTCAACCCGCCGGCCCCGGACGTCGAGGCCGTCGTCGAGCGCGTCGTCGCCCGTCTCCTGACGCCGCCGACGCCCGTCCCGGCCGCGCCGCTTGCCCGGGTGCCGCTCGCGCTGACCAGGGGCGACGGGCCGTCGTCGCCGTCGCTCGCCGACATCAACGCCGCGTACGACGCCCTGGAGGCCGATGGCCGCGCGATCGTGCGTAGCCTCGCCCGCGAGCAGCAGACCCGCGTCCTCCGCGACTTCGACCGTCTCATGGGGAAGCCCCAGCGCAGCGCGGCGTGGCTCGACGAGCTGCGCACCGAGGCGTGCGCCCTCGCCCGCGAGCAGACCATCAGCCTGGCCCTGCCCGACCTCGACGAGGTGCCGGCCGCGCGGGCGACGATGCTGGAGGTCGCCGAGGGCCCCGACGGCTGGGAGCAGCGCATCCGCGTGCGGGAGATCTTCGACCCGCGGTACTGGCGCCGCCGGACGGCGGAGGTGGTCCGGCCGTTCATGGAGAAGGCATGGCGCCGCGGCGGGAGCAGCATCTCCGCGGACTTCGACCTCGACGAGCCGGACGTCGCCGGCGAACTCGACGCCCGCATCACCGAGCTGGCCGGGCAGGTCACCGCGACGACCGAGCAGGTGCTGCGGTCGCGGCTCCTCGCGGCCGGCGTCGCCGAGGGCGAGTCCATCCCCGAGCTGCGCGCCCGGATCCAGCAGGTGTTCACCGACCTGTCGGACTACCGGGCGACGATGATCGCCCGCACGGAGACTGTCGGCGCGTACAACGCCGCCGCCTTCACGGCCGCGCTCAACGAGGGCGCCACCCGAAAGCGGTGGCTCGCCACCGACGACACCCGCACCCGCCGCACGCACAAGGCCGCGAACGGCTCCGAGGTACCGATGAACAAGCGGTTCCCGCTGACGGCGTCCCGCTGGCCGGGCGACCCGGCGGCGCCCGCGAACCAGTCGATCAACTGCCGCTGCGCGCTGACCTTCCACTTCGAGGAGTCCTGACCATGGCCCACCCCGACCGCCCGTGCCCGCACGAAAACTTCGATGCGTTCGTCGACATCGCCCGCCGTACCAAGAGCGACGACGACCCCACGGTGCTCGGCTTCACCGCCGAGATCCGGGTGAACTGCCGTGACTGCGACGAGCCGTTCCGTTGGACGGGCCTGCAAGCGGGTCTCTCGTCCGCCCACCCGATGTGCAGCGTTGACGAGACGCAATTGTTGGCTCCGCTTCGGCCAGCCAGTGCGGACCCCGACTTCGGTCTCGGCCTGCCCGGGTTCGCCGTCACCTTCAAGGGAGGCAACTGACCATGGCGACCCTGCTGCGCGGAGACGTCCGCGTCATCCTCCAGCCCGCCGGCCCCCGCCAGTACACCGGCGCGTACTGCCCGCAAGGCGTGCCCATGGCCGAGGTCCGGCGCGGCCCGTTCGACGGGAAGACGGACATCGTGGCCCGCCCGGACGGCAATGGCGAGCTGCCCAAGCACATGACGTTCGGTCGCGGTGCCGTGGTCTACGAGTACGACGGCCGCGACGAGCAGGGCCGCGCGGTCTACCGGTACTCGCCGCTGTTGTCCCCCTCGCACCGGGCCGTCATCGACGGTGTCGCCGAGGTCTACGCCGAGCACGCACTCAAGAACACCGGAGGCAAGCAGTGACCGACGTCGAGTTCCGCTCCCTGGAAGACATCGCCTGGCGCGTCGCCGACGGCGAAGACGGCACCTTCGAGGGCGTCGCCTGCCGCTTCGGCGTCGTCGACTCCTACGGCACCACCTTCCACCAGGGCGCATTCAAGAAGGGCGGCCTCCGCGGCTCCTACGCCCTGCTGTTCATGCACTCCCCCTACCAGCCCATCGGCACCTTCCAGGCCGAGGAGCGCGACGGGCACCTGTGGATCTCCGGCCGGTACGACGACACACAGGCCGGCCGCGACGCCCGCACCATGGCCCGCTCCGGCAGCGCGTCGGAGCTGTCCGTCGGCTTCGTCCGGACCGACCTCCCGAAGTGGGAGAAGCTGGCCGAGATGAGCGACGAGGACCGCGCCGAGGTGCTCGCGAACATCAAGGGCGCCCGGCTGGTGGAGACATCGCAGATCACCGCGCGCATGGCGGCCGTGCCCGGCAGCAAGCTGAAGACCGTGCGCTCCGCGCTGGGCGACCTGTACGAGTCCGCGGGTGAGCCGACCCTCGCCGAGCGGCTGGCCGAGCACGACGAGCGGCGAGCCGATGCAGCGCGCGCCCTCCAGGAGCGGCAGCGCCGGGCGGCCGCCCTGCTGCTGATGACCGTCGGCACCTCGTGACAGTGCGGCGACGCAGGCGGACGCCCGTCGGCCTGCGTCATCGCGACTTGCAGCAGCCCCCGACACGACGACGATCACCTGTCCTACCCTCCGAATGTCATCCGGGCCGCACTGACCGGACGTAAAAGCCCAGTGCACCCGCCGGGCGCGATCCACCGGCCGTGAAAGACGGACCGCAGACCCCCAGACCTCTGGGCGGCTGCGCGCCGTCCACGGACCGGAAGGCGGACACCATGGGCAACCTGCCCCACGTGCGCCCCGTCGGTCGCCGCAAGGACGGCCGACCGATCTACCCCATCAAGGGCGGCGCCCCGACCCTGCTGGAGCAGCGCGACGAGATCATCGCCCTCCTCCAGGACCCCAACTACGACGGCGACGTCGCCGAGCTGATGCAGCGCGCCGACACCGTCGCCGCCGCCATCGAGCAGGCGCAGCAGCGCGACGCCCGCCTCCGCCAGCTCCAGGGCGCCATGCCGCCCGGCGACCCGCAGCCCCAGCCAAACCAGCGGCAGCAGCCGGGCATGCAGCCCGACGCCAACGGCAACCAGCACCCGCTCACCGTCGCCGAGCAGTTCGTCCGCGCCGAGGCGCTGCGCATGTTCCGCGCCAACGGCTGCGTCGGCAAGTTCGCCGTCGACTTCGACCACCGGGCGGCCCCGTCCGGCACGGTCACCACGGGCACGATGCTGCCGCAGAACAACCGGCAGCCCGGGATCATCCCGAACAACCCCGACTTCCCGCTGCTCATCGCGAACCTGCTGGACCGGCAGACCTCGGACGGCAACACGCTGGAGTACATGCGGGACACGAGCGGCCCGCAGTCGTCCTGGAACAACGCCGCGGTCGTGGCGGAAGGCGCGGACAAGCCCAAGAGCGGGCCGTTCACCTTCGACCTGATCACGACCACCCTCAAGACGGTCGCCCACTGGGTGCCCATCACCCGGCAGGCCGCGGACGACGACGGCCAGCTCATGGGCTACATCAACGGCCGCCTCACCTACGGCCTCGAATACAAGCTGGACAGGGAGATCCTGACCGGCAACGGCACCACGCAGATGCAGGGCATCCTCACGACCGCCGGCATCGGGGCCTACCAGCCGCCGTCGGGCAACACCGACTCCAAGCTGATCACGGTCCGCAAGGCGAAGACGCAGGGCGAACTCGCGCTGTACCCGCCGGACGCGATCGTGATGAACCCGCTCGACTGGCAGGACATCGAGCTGGACACCGACGCGAACGGCCAGTTCCGCGTCATCACCACGGTCACCGACTCCGGCGCGCCGCTGCGCATCTGGGGCCTGACCGTCGTCACCTCGGTCGCGATGACCGCAGGCACCGCGCTGCTGGGCGGCTTCCGCATGGGCGCCACCCTGTGGGAGCGGCAGGGCGTCACGATCCTGATGACCGACTCGCACGCGGACTTCTTCCTCGCGAACACCCTGGTCGTCCTGGCCGAGCGCCGAGCCAACGTGGCGGTCCACACCCCCGCCGCCTTCGTCAAGATCACGTTCGCGGCGCTGCCGTAATGGCCGGCGTGACGAAGCAGGTGACGCTCGTCAAGGGCGGCACCCGAGTCGAGAACCAGGAGACCGAGACGCTCCGCGTCATCGGCACCTCGCCCGCGCTGATGGACGGATCCAGCAAGCCCGTCATCAACAACGTGACGGTCCCGTTCGCGGACCTCACCGCCGCCGCGAACGCCTACAACGCCCTCCTCGCCGCCTTGAGGACGCGCGGCGTCATCTCCTAGGAGCTGATCACCATGGCAGCACGCACCAAGGCCGACGAGCCGGAGCAGCCGGCCGCGACCGTCCGCACGCAGGAGTACGCCGCCGGACAGGGCTGGCAGGTCGGCGACCGGGCTCCGTCCGACGCGTTCCGCGCGCTGGACGCCGCCGGGACCGGCGAGCCCGTCGGCCCCGTCGTCTACTCCCACCCGGGCGACTACGCCCGGCAGATCGTCGCGAAGGGCGGCGAGATCACCAAGGGCGTCCGGGCCGAGCTGGACGCCGCCGAGGCCGACAGCGACAGCGAGCAGGGCTGACCCATGGCGTACTGCTCCGTCCAGGCCGCGAAGGACGCGGGGTGCACCGGCAGCGATGCCGAGGTCGCCGCGTGGATCACGGCTGCCACGGAGCGGATCACGGCCTACACCCTGCAACTCTTCGAGCCCACTCCGGGGATGGTGGTGGTAGCGGACGTGGCGCCGGATGGACTGGTCATCCTCCCGCGCCGCGTCCGCTCGATCGACTCCGTCACCCCGATCACCGATGGGCCGTCCGACGCCCCGTCGCTCCCGTCGTCGGCGTACCGCGTCACCTCGGCTGACGTCCTCGGCCAGGTCGACGCGGTCCGCATCGCGTACGGCGGATACAACGACCTGGTCGTCGGCGCCGAGTCCTGGAACGGCGGCTGGCAGAACCTCCTCGCGTCGTACTGGCAGCCGCAGGTCACCGTCGTCGGCACGTTCGGGTACGCGGAAGTGCCTGCCCTGGTCGCGCAGGCATGCGCCCTGCTGGCCGCTCACCTCCAGGCGCAGGCACTCCCGTCCGACGCCGACGCCGCACAGGACCCCGGCCTGGATGTGGACGACGAGGGCAACAACGTCCGCATCGAGGACACCGACGACGACCCGTCGCAGACGCCCGTCGCCCCGTTGGCGTCGACCGGATCGACGCAGGTCGACGCCCTGTTGGTGGGGTACCTCAACCCGCCGCCTTCGGTGGTGGGCATCTGATGGCCCGCATCTTCGACGCCTCGGCGCAGACGACGATCAACACCCGTCAGTTCGAGCGGGGCCTGCGCCGCGTCCTCGGCCGCATGTCCGACGACGTCCGTCGCGCCCTGGTGCAGACGGGCGTCGACGTGCAGAACCGCGCGCGCGAGCTATGCCCCGTCGACACCGGCAGGCTGCGCGCGTCCATCGTGCACCGCGTCGAGGGCGGGGGCCGCAGCGTGGGCGTCGTCATCGGCACGAACGTGTCCTACGCGGCGGACGTCGAGTACGGCACGAAGCCGCACGTGATCCTGCCGAAGAACAAGAAGGCCCTCTACTGGCCTGGCGCGGCGCACCCCGTCAGCAAGGTGAACCACCCGGGTACCCGGCCGCGGCCGTTCATGCGGCCCGCGGTCGAACTCGCGCCGATCTTCTTCTCCCGGAACATCGACCGCATCCGCGCAGGACGGGGGCAGTAATGGCTGCCACCACGGGCGGTGCGATCAAGGCTTACCTCGAAAGCCTCGGCAGCGGAGTGCCCGTCTTCCGCGACGGCCCTCGCCAGGATCAAGCCCCGCCGTTCGCTGTCGTCACCGAGGCCGAGTCCATCGGCCTCACCCCGACCGGCAACGGCGACTACGGCGACCCCAACGCCACCCTCCAGATCACCGAGATCGCCACCGTCGACCTCGTCGAGACCGCCCGCATCAAGACCGGCGCTGCCACCGCCCGGTCCGCGGAACGCTACGGCCTCGCCGAGTCGTTCGCGCACGCCCTCAACCACGCCACGCTGCCCGCCCACCCCGCGCGCGTCACCGCCGTCCGCGTCACCGGCATGCAGCGCTTCCCCATCGTCGACAACCGCGTCCGGTCCTCGATCACCGTCGAAATCAAGCGCGCGCTCCTCGCCGAGGAGGTCGTGCCCTCATGACCGACCCGGCCTACTACGCGATCCCCCGTGACGAGGTGCTCTCCTACCTCGCAGGCTCCTGGCCCCCCGTCCCGGGCGAACCCTGCCTGCACCTCCCGCCGGCCGCGGGCATCACCGACGGCGCGGTCGCCGTGTACCCCGTCGAGGGCCGCCCCGGCACCACCTGGTGGGTCGTCGACTCCACCGTCTACCGCCAGGACGCCGGCACCCCGAGCGGGGACCTGGCCGCGCTGATCCCTGACGCCCTCCTCGACACCGTGCCGACGGCCGCACAGCCGCCGGACGCCCCGCCCGCCGACTGAGCCGGACCCCGGCACCAGAAAGGAACCGACGATGCCCATCTCCCGTGTGACGAAGGTCTACTCCGTAGGCGACGCGAAGATCAGCCCGCTGACGTCCGACCCGGCCGGCGGCCCCGCCGTCTACGGCACCTTGCTGGACGTACCCGGCATTCAGGAGATGGCGATCTCCGGCGACGTCGAGGTCAAGCAGCTCCGCGGCGACAACGGGAAGCTGGCGACCAACGTGACGATCACGAACATCCAGGTCGCCGTCACCCACGCCAAGCTCTCCCTCGACGTCCTCAAGGCCATCATCGGCGGCACCGTCACCGACACCGGCACGACCCCGGCGCAGAAGAGCGCGTGGGACCTGACGCAGGCCAACGCGACCCTGCCGCCCTTCAAGCTCGAAGGGGTCACCCCGCCGAACGGCGTCGACATCGTCGGCGGCGACCTGCACTGGACGCTGCACAAGCTCACCCTCAGCGCGTTCCCCGACCTCGGTTTCGCCAACGAGGACTACCGCGTCAGCAGCTTCACCGCCGACGCCGACCCGCTCATCGCCGACGGCAAGTGGATCAGCGCCGTCCTCAACGAGACCGCGGTCGCACTCGTCTGACCCTCTTCCCGGGCGGCGCCCCGAGCCCGCCCGGGAAGAGCTCCACCTCCCACCCCGCAGGCCGAACCCCGGCACTGACACAGGAGATGACCATGTCCGAAGGCCTCGACCTCCTCGCCGAGGGCGGCACCGTCGAACTCACCGACGGCACCACCGTCCCCCTCCGCTACAGCTTCCGCGCCCTCGCCCTGCTCGAAGCCCGGTACGGCTCCGTCAAGGCCGTACAGAACGCCATCGACCGCACCGGCGACGGCGCAGCGTTCGGCCCCGTCGTGCAGCTCCTCGGCGCTGGCATGGTCGGCCCCGGCGGCTTCGAGCCCCACATCCGCGAGCACCAGGACGCGCAGGGCAACCGGAAGATGTCCGGCGACATCGTGTTCCGCCGCCGCAAGGACGGCGCGGACATCGCCGACCTGCTGCACCCCGGCCGCCTGGCCGAGTACATCGCCGCGTTCGAGGCCGCGTTCACCAAGGCCCTGGCGTCCCTGGGAAACGACCCGGCCCCGGTCGTGGCCGGGGTGACGGTGGAGACGGTTTCCCCTGGGCTGACTGCTACTACCTCGCCATCGGTGCCCTCCACATTCCTCCCGGCGACTTCTGGGACATGACCCTCGCGCAGCTCATGACCCTCGCCGACCGGCACCGCGTCGCATCGACGCCGACCGCACGCGAGGAACCCGCAGTGCCCGGCACGGGCGCAGGGATGGGCCTGTTCGGGATGGCCGCGATGGGCGGCATCTGATCCGCATGACGACCTGGAGGTGACGGCATGGCAGAGGACATCAACCTGCCGAACCTGGTGTCGCACCTCCAGGTCAACCTGGAGAACACCTCGGGGATCGTCGCCGAGGCCAGCCGTCAAGGATCGTCCGTCGGCGCGGCGCTCGGCGAGTCCTTCCAGCGCCGCGTACAGGCCGCAATCAACGACATCCCCCCGGTCGTCATCGACGACGACTCCAGCCAGTTCGACCGCGACCTCGACCGCATCCGCACCGAGCTGCGCGAACTGGACGACCAGCGCATCGGCGTCGACATCTCCGTCGAGGACGCCCTCCGGCAGCTCGACCGCCTGGAGCCCCATCTCGAGCGGCTGTCCCGCGAGCACCCCAACGTGGACGTCCGCGCGTCGGTCGGTGAGGCCGTCGCCAACCTGGCCGACCTGCGCGCCGCAGCAGCCGCCGTACCCGACGAGATCCACGTCGACGTCGACCTCGACGCCGGCGCGGCCATCGCCGAGGCAGGCCTACTGCGCCGTGTATTCGACCGCGTCGGCAACGCAGGTCGCGGCCTCGGCAGCACCATCGGCAGCAGCATCGCTTCGATCGCCCCGACGTTGGCGAAGGCCACGGCCGGGCTCGGCTCGGCGATTCCTCTGGTGGCCGGCCTGGCGTCGACGCTGGCGCAGGTAGCGCCGGCCGCTGGCGTCGCCGCCACTGGGCTGCTCGCTGCGGGCACGGCGGGCGTCGCGCTGAAGATCGGCCTCAGTGGGGTCGGCGACGCGGTGAAAGCCGCCTTCAGCGAGGACGATCCAAAGAAGCTCGCGAAGGCGATTGAGAAGCTGTCGCCTGCCGCGCAAAAGTTCATCGGTGTCCTCCAGGGCCTGAAGCCCGAGTTGCACGCCCTCCAGCAAGGCACGCAGGAGCGGTTGTTCACCGGCCTCGACACAGCCCTGAAGCGCGCTGCAACTTCCACCCTGCCCGTCTTCCGGACGGCGCTGTACGACGCGGCCGGGACGCTCAACCTGATGGGTCGGAACGTCCTCAGTACAGCGACCGACCTGTCGGATTCCGGAACGCTGGGCAAGGCCCTCGGCTCCGCCACGCGCGGCCTGCGGGGATTCATCAGGCTGCCCGCGGTTGCGGTGCAGGGTCTGGTGCAGATCGGTGCGGCGGCCGGGCCGGCGTTCGAGCGGTTCGGGAAGGCCGCAGACGGAGCGCTCGTCCGCTTCTCCGACAGGCTGACGTCCGCGTTCGAGTCCGGCCGGATGGAGCAGGCCATCGACCACGCGGTCGACCTGCTCAAGCAGATCGCGGACGTCGGCGGCAACGTCGTGTCGATCATCGGCTCGATCTTCAATGCGGCCGAGGGGACGGGCGGCGGCACGCTCGGTGTCCTTCAGCAGATCACCGCCGAGCTGGCGAAGATCTTCCAGTCCAAGGGCGTGCAGGACGCCCTCCACGAGCTGTTCGCGACCATGTCGGAGATCGGCAAGGTTGCCGCCCCGTTGATCGGCGAGGCGCTCAAGCAGCTCGCCCCCGTGATCAGCGCCCTCGGTCCTCCCGCGCGCATTTTGATCGACGCTTTTGGTAAGGGAATTCAGCCCATCATCAAGGCGCTGGGCCCCGTTCTTTTGGTAGCCGCGCGCGCCGTCGGCGATATCGTCGTCGCCCTTTCTCCTTTGCTGCCAGTAGTCGGCCAATTGGTCGCCTCTTTGCTGCCGCCCCTAATTCCCGTTTTCCAGGAAATCGGGAATATCGCACGCGAATTGGCGCCCACTATTGCCCAATTGGCCGCACAGCTCGGACCTTTGCTTACCCCGATCGTTCAGGGTTTGGGCGAAATCCTGAAAGAAATTGTCGAGCAAAGCGGGGATCAATTCCTCGAAGTGTTCCGGCAGCTTGTCCCGCTGCTGCCGCAGTTGGCGCCGCTGTTCCTGCAACTGGCCGAGTCCGGCGGCGAGCTGCTGCGCGCCTTGGCCCCGCTGCTGCCGCAAATCACGCTGCTCGCAGTGAAGCTCATCACCGAACTGCTGCCTGTCATCCTGCCGCTGATCCCGCCGCTGATCGAGCTGGCGACGCGCTTCTCGATCCTGGCGACAGATGTCCTCGTCGGTGTCGTCATCCCCGCCATTCAAGGGGTATTCGACGCGATCGGGAAAATCAAGGAGAAGCTACAGCCCGCAATTGACGCGGCGAAGAAAGTCACCGAGGGAATCTCCAAGGCTTTCGAGTTGCTTTATGACCACCTCGTCGGGCATTCCGTTATCCCGGATCTCCTCGACCGGATTGTAAGCCTGTTCTCCGGCCTGCCGGGCCGGGCTGCGCGCGCTCTCGGGAATCTGGCGTCCTCGATCTCGGAGAAGGCCAGCAGTGCCGGATCGGCGATGGTCCGTGCCATCGAGGGCAAGCTGAAGGACGCCGCCGACGCGGTACGCGGCTTGCCCGGCAAGGCCAAGAGCGCCCTCGGCTCGCTGAGCGGAGTCCTCACCTCGGCCGGCCGCTCGCTGATCGGCGGCCTCATCTCGGGTATCGAGCAGCGTTTCGGCGACGTCCGGTCAAAGCTGACCAGCCTGACGAACATGCTGCCGGACTGGAAGGGCCCGAAGCGGAAGGACGCCACCCTCCTCACCCCGGCCGGTAAGACCCTGATCAAGGGCCTCATCGACGGTATCGACGCGAGCACCGCATCGCTGAAGTCCAAGCTCGGCCAGGTCACGACGCTCATCGAGCGCGCGATCACCGTGAACAAGGGCAACCGCAAGAAGGTCAGTGGCCTCGGCAGCCTGCTCTCGACGGTGGAGAAGGACAACAAGAAGCTCCTCGCCCTGGCCACGGCCCGGGACAAGGCCGCCGCGACGCTGAAGACCGCGCAGGCCAAGCTCGACGGCCTCGTCGCCGACCGGGCCAAGGTCGTGTCCTCCATCAGCGGCGGCATCCTCGGCGACGCCGACATCACCCAGTCCGGCGGCATCGTCAACTCCGTCACCGCGATCACCGTCGGCCTCCAGCAGTCCGTCAAGGCCGCGCAGGCATTCGCCACGAACATCACCAAGCTGAAGAAGGCCGGCCTCCGCACCGACCTGCTCCAGGAGATCGCGGACAAGGGAGTGTCCGGCGGCGCCGCCACGGCGCAGGCCCTCGCTGCCGCGACGCCGGCCGAGCTGAAGCGCATCAACGATCTACAGGCGCAGCTCGCCAGCGCGGCTTCCAAGACGGGCACGGCCGTCGGCGACGCCCTCTACAAGTCGGGGATCAGCGCGGCACAGGGCCTGGTCGACGGGCTGAAGTCGAAGGAGAAGACGCTCGAAGCGCAGATGGAGCGGCTCGGCGAGGCCATGGTCAAGGCCATCAAGCGCAAGCTCGACATCCACAGCCCGTCCCGTGTCGCGCACACCCTCGGCGAACTCTTCGGCACCGGCCTGGAGCAGGGCGCCCTCTCCACCCGGCGGGCAGTGTCGGCGGCCGGTACGACGCTGGCGCAGACGCTCAGCAGCGCCGCCTCGACGGCCCGATCCGCCGTCGCATCCGTCCCCGCGCCGGGCGCCCTGACGGCCGCCTACGCAGGCAGCCAGGCGGCCTGCCGGGCGCCCTGACGGCCGCCTACGCAGGCAGCCAGGCGGCCGGGGACACGCACAACACGTTCAACCTGTACGGCTCGGACGCGTCGCCTGACGGCATCGTGCGGGCCCTGTCGTGGCAAGGGCTGGTGGGGTGACCATGGCGCAGCAGCGGCTCGGCAACATCGCCTGGGGCGACCTGACGTTCGGCCCCGGCACCCCCTACGCCGTCTCTGTCCTCGCAGGCCTGGACGACCTCCCCGACGTACGCGCCGACGACATGGCCCGCGAGGGCCAGCACGGCGACTACACCGGCCCCGACTACACCGGCGCCCGGACCATCACCCTCGGCCTGACGATGGTCGCCGACGACCCCGACGCGTTCCGGCAGCTCTGCCTCGACCTGCGCGCCGCGACGCAGCCGCAGAAGGCCCCGGCCGCGCTCCAGTTCCTCCAGCAGGACACCCTCGTGTGGGCCAAGGTCCGCCGCAGGGCGATCCCCTACGACGCCGAGAACCTGTGGCGCTCCGGCACGGCCGCGCTGGAGCTGTACTGCGCCGACCCGTACCTGTACGGGCTGGAGGAGTGGTCGGCGTCCACGACGGCCTACTCTCCCTCGTCGGGCCGCACGTACCCGCTGGTGTACGCCGGGGTGCCGGAGCTGACGAACTCGGTACTCAACCCGAGCGCCGAGCTGGACGCCGCGAACGTCGCCGCGTACAGCTCTGCCGGTACGGCCCCGACGGTGGCGCAGAACACCCCTGGCTTCGGCGCGCGCTACGGCGTCGACACGCTCCTCACCACGTGGACGGCGTCCGGCACCGGCGGCGCGAAGTACACCCTCGGCACCTCCTACGCTGCCGGCGTCGCGGTCCGTGCCTCGGCGTGGGTCTACCTGCCCTCGGTGTCCGGCATCTCGGCCGTAAACCTGATGTTCTTCAACGGCACCACGCTGCTCCAGTCCGTGTCCGTGACGACGCCGGCCGCCGCCACGTGGACCCGCATCGACGGCGGCTACACCGTCGCTTCCGGCCAGGCCGTCACCCACATCGGCGTGCGCCTCACCACCACCGGCGCCACCACCATGCACCTCGACGGCGTCATGGCCACCCCCGCCGCCACGACGCAGCCCTACGTCGACGGCGACCAGATGGGCTGCATCTGGGACGGCACCCCGCACGCCTCGACGTCGCGCCGCGTGGCGGGCACCAACCGCCAGTACGGCACCCCGGGCACCTCCGGCCAGATCACGGCCACCAACGCCGGAGCCTCGCCCGCCTATCCGACGCTGCGCATCGACGGCCCCGTCGCCAACCCCAGCGTCGAGCAGCCCAACACCGGTGCGCAGATCGTCATCGACGCCACCCTCGGCGACGGCGAGTTTCTCCTCGTCGATACCCGCTCCCGCGCGGTCCTCCTCAACGGCAGCACACCGCGCCGCTCATGGGTCCGCGGCGGCTCCACCTGGCCGCTGCTCATGCCCGGCAGCAACGACCTCGTCTACCGCGGCTCGGCCCTCCCCGGCCTGCCCGGCGTCCCGTCCCTGCTCACCGTCACCTGGCGTGACACCAGCCTGTAAGGAGGCACCCCCGCATGGCACCGATCTCGCCGCCGACCTGGCTCCAGGCAGGCTCCTACTCCGCCCGCGCCGACCGACTGCTGCTCGCGGCCCTGCTCGGCTACCCCGGCTTCACCGCCGACGAGGCCACCCCGCTGCGGATCCGGCAGGGCGTCAAGCCGTCGTACCAGAACTACCAGCTCAAGGTGAGGGCGGCCGGCACCCCGAACATGACGGTGATCGTCTCGCCGGGCTTCGTGTGGGTCGACAACCACGACCTCGCCGGATACGGCGCGTACGCCTGCGTCAACGACGCCGACTACACCATCACCGTCCCGGCCGCCGGCGGCTCCGGGCAGTTCCGCAAGGACTGCATCGTCGCCTCGGTGTACGACGCCGAGACCGCCGGCAGCGCGAACGAGTTCCGCATCGAGCTGATCCAGGGCCCCTACGCGGCGAGCGCCGGCGCGACCGCGCGCGGGACGCTGCCGCCGAACGCCCAGATCCTGGCGGACATCGCGGTCGGCGCGTCCGTGACCAGCATCAGCAACGCGAACATCAGCGACATCCGGCAGTTCGCCGTCGGAGCGGGCGGCGTGGTGCCGCTGACGTCGGCGGCAGACATGAACCACCCGGCGCCAGGCCAGCTCCGCTACATCACCGACCTGGGCATCTTCCGGTACGGCAAGCTGGACGGCACGTCGGGCGACTTCACCCCCGACCAGACCATCGCGTGGACCACGGCCACTCTCGGCACTGGCTACACACAGGGCGACGGCACCACGAACGGCAACCTCAACGGCCCCATCCGGTACCGCAAGGTCATCCGGGACGGCATCCCGTGGATGGAGTGGGCGGGCGGCGCGAACAGGGCGAACGGCGCGCAGACCACGAACATCCTGAGCGCCGCGCTGGCTGCCGCGTTCCGGCCCGTCTATCAGGCGTCGCTCGTCATCGCCCGCAACGCCACCTCGATCACCAGCGTCGCGAACACGGCCAGCGTCGTCCACTCCGTGAAGATCGACTTCAAGCAGGACGGGACCGTGGGCCTCGTCGGAGCGACCGCGGGCGACACCGAAACGAACTGGCTGTCGCTCCAGGGCGTCGCCTACCCGCTGGCGTGAGACCGCGATGACGACACCGATGGCACTGGACGCGGCCCTGGCTGGGGCGTCAGGACGCGACGACTACCCCGACCACACCTACACCTACCTGTTCTGCGACCTGCTGACGGACCAGCTCCTCGCCGAGCTGCCGCTGTCCGGCGTGCAGTACAGCACCGCGCTCAACGGCATCGGAACCCTGCGCGCCCTCGTGCCCTACAACGACGAGACGCTGCTCCTCGACCCGGAGAACGCCACCACGCCCGGCCGGACCGCCGTGTACGTCGACCGCGACGGCGTCATCGTGTGGGGCGGCGTCCTGTGGACCCGCACCATCGCCAAGGGCGGCAAGTCCATCCAGGCCAGCACGTTCGAGTCGTACTTCCAGCGGCGCTACGTCCGCACCACCCTGTCGACGGACACCTCGCTGATCCTCGACACCGACTACGTGCCGGACGGCCAGCGGCTCTACGCCGACCAGCGGTTCATCGTGTGGTGCCTGTTCCGGTACGCCGCGATGCTGCCGGGCGGCGACATCCGCATCGACACCAGCAACCTCTCCGGCAGTGGCGGCGCGACCGGCGTCGGCCGCAACATCTCGTACTTCGGGTACGAGCGGCCGGAGATCTACGCCGCGATCCAGTCCCTCGCCGGGGCCGAGGACGGCTTCGACTGGGGCATCGACGTCGGCTGGAACCCGGTGGCGAACAACGTCGCGCCGACCCGGTACCGCCGGGCCCGCCTGTGGTTCCCGCAGCGCGGACGCTCGGCCGACGAGTCCGGGTTGGTGTTCACCAAGGGCGGCCCGGCCGGGAACATCCTGGACTTCGACTGGCCGGAGGACGGGACGTCGATCGCTACCGACGAGACCGGGCTCGGCGCGGGCGAGGGCGAAGCGAAGCTCATCGCCTCGCAGCAGTCCGCCGACATGCTGGCCTCCGGCTGGCCGCTGCTGGAGGACGTCCAGACGTACCCCGACGTGGTCGACCTGGCGCAACTCCAGGGCTTGGCGAACGCCGGCCTCAACGCCCGGAGCAGGGCGAGCGTGCAGCCCTGGTTCGACGTCGTCGCCGACGGCGACCCCGCGTTCGGCTCCTACTCCGTCGGCGACTCCGCGCTGTTCGTCATCGACCCCGAGCCCCGCATGCCCTACGGCCTGGAGGTCGAGCTGCGGATCACCGGCATCGACAACGCTGCCCGCCGCGGACCGGAGACGGTACGCCTGACCTGCGCGGCGGTGTGACGTGCCCCAGTACCCACAGAAGCCCGACCTGCTGAAGACGATCGCGGACCTGCGCCAGCGCGTGGCACGGCTGGAGAAGTCGGGCCGGAACCCGGACGAGCTGGCGATGTTCCCGACGTCGCTGCGGACGATGCCCTACGAGGACTCGACCGCATTTCAGACGTCGTGGGAGACGGTCCTCACTCCGCGGACCGCGACGCTGCAGCTCGGCCTCGTTCTCATCGGCGACGCGGTGAGCACCACGAACACCGGCGGGGCGTGGCAGGTCGTCATCACCGACGCTCTCACCGTCGTCGGTTCCGGCACGGTGCCGGCCACGTTCTCCTATGTCTTCCCGTCGCTGTCGATCGACCTGACCCCGTACCTGTCCGTCAGCCCTGCGAGCGGCGTGAAGGTGCAGCTGCAGGTCCGCAGGACCAGCGGCGCTACGACGGGCGGCAAGTACGGCACCGGCGGCTGCATCGGCAGCGCGCCCCGATACGCACGACTGATCTGAGAGGGCACGCCATGGCCGCACCCCTGACTGAGGACAAGTTCATAGAGATCCTGAAGGCTGAGGGCGTCCGCGTCGCCGAGTACCCCGGCTGGCGCACCCGCGAGCGCGACCAGGCGACCGGCAAGGCCTTCGGGCCCGTCCACATGACCCTCAACCACCACACCGCAGGCACGAACTCCCTGAAGGCCGTTGCCGAGACCGGCCGCCCCGACCTGCCCGCGCCACTCGCCCACACCCACCTGGCCAAGAGCGGCCTCGCCACCATGTGCAGCGCCGGCCGCGCCAACCACGCCGGGACGATGGCGCTCAACGCGTACAACTCCTTCGCCAACGAGAAGGCCGAGCACCCGGCGCCGCTCAAGAGCAGCGGCACGATCGACGGCAACGACGTCGCCTACGGCATCGAGACCGAGAACCTCGGCGACGGCAAGGACGTCTACCCGCGCGCCCAATACGACGCCCTGGTCCGCTGGAACGCCGCACTCTGCCGGCACTACGACTGGTCCGCCGAGTCGGTCGCCGGCCACCTGGAGACCAGCGTCGAGGGCAAGCCGGACCCGCGCGGCCCTGTCGAGGGCTACGGCTCGCGCGGTCGCTTCAACCTCACCATGCGCCAGCTCCGCGCCGACGTCGCCGAGCGGCTCACCCACCCCGCCGACTGGAACCCGAACGAGGAGGACGACATGCCCCTGACCGCTGCCGACCTGGAGGCCATCCGCAAAACCGTCTGGGAGACGGACCGGATCGCCGCACCGGCGGACGCCCCCGACGTCAAGACCAACCCCACCTGGCAGGCGCAGTCCTACCTGAAGGACACGAACACCAGGGTCCGCGCCATCCAGACCGCGGAGGCCGGCCAGACCGCGGCCATCACCGCGCTCGCCCGGCTCGTCGGCTCCGGCGTGGACACCGATGCGGTCGTCGCGGCCGTCCGCGAGGAGATCCGCGACGCCGTCGTCAAGGTCTCCGTCGACGTCACCGGAGCCCCCGCCTCCTGACCCCGCCCGGCACCGGCCGGACGGAACCCACCTCACAGAGAGATCACACCCATGTCGATCAACCTGCCCGACACCACCACCGTCGTGAAGACCGCCGCCACCTACGGCCGCGACCTCGCCGAGCGCGTCATCGCCACCTTCGTCATCGCCGCCTGCGGCGTCGGCGTGGCCGCCGGCCCGGCCGACATGTTCCACGCCTCCTTCTGGGAGACCATGGGCGCCGCCGGTATCGCGGCCGCAGGCTCCCTGCTGAAGGGCGTGTTCGCCCGCGTGGTCGGCCCGAAGAACAGCGCCTCCCTGGCGCGGGACGTCTGATGCGGTGCGCGGCGGCCCGGCGCGCCCGCCAAATGCTGGGCCGCCGCGGCACCTTCCTCCTCGTCATAGGCATCGGCAAGGTCTGCTTCGGCCTCGGCATGATCGTGCAGCCACCTCAGCCGCAGGGCCTCCAGCTCCTCACCCACTGGGCACCCCTGCACTGCTGGGCGTGGGTATGGATCCTCGCCGGAACCGTCACTACGGCGTCCGCGTTCCTGCGGATCGGCCGCGACAGCCTCGGCTTCCTCGCCGCACTGGTCCCCCCGGGCCTGTGGGCATTCGCATACGGCACCGCCGCAGTCCTTGGGGACTACCCGCGCGGCGCCTGGATCTTCGGTTGGTACCTGACATCGCACGTCGGCGTGATCCTGTGGGCGAGCACCCTCCCCGAGTACGAACTGCCGCACGTCCGGGCAAGAAAGGCGGCCTGACATGGGTGGCTGGATGGGCATAGCTGGGGCCGCCATCGGAGCGCTCGCCCTGGTCCTCGGCGGGTGGTACACCGCGCGGGCGACGAAGGCCGCGGCCGTCGTCACAGCGGAGGCTCAGCGCGCCGCGGCTGTCGCTGCCGCTGCACCCGCGACGACCACGTCGAACCTCGCCGTGCTGGAGGCCACCGTGAAGCGGCTCGACCAGGAAAACGACGAGAACCGCGTCGAGATCCGCGGGCTGCGCGCCCTGGTCCGCGCCTACTCGTGGACTGTTGAGCGGCTGATCACCCGTATGCGGGCGGCTGGTGCTGCTCCGCTGCCGGAGGACATCGACGACCTGGTGAAGGAGCACATGAGGACTGGCGTCTGACGTCACGAATCCGTCACAACGTCCGCAAGAGCCCGCACGTGGCGGCACCCTGGGGCATCCCACACATAGCCGCCCCGGGGGGCCAGCCCATGTATCAGCCACCGCAGCACGTTGTCGTCAAGCGCGGCGCCAACCACGGTCTGCACATCTTCCTGAGCATCATCACGTGCGGGATCTGGGCCATCACCGGCTGGCCCATCGCTGCCGCCATGGGCCGCAAGCAGACGATGACCACCTACGGCCCGCCTCAGCAGCAGCCGTATCCGCCGACCGCGTACCCGCCGCAGGGCCAGTACGGGCCGCCGCCGGGACAGCTTCCGCCGGGCCAGCAGCAGACGCAGCCCGGGTATGGGTACCCGCCGCCGCAGCCGCAGAACTGGCAGCAGCCGCCGACCGGCTGACGCCAGCACGCAACAGCGCCCCCTCGCATCGGCAAGGGGGCGCCTCCGTGTTCGGCGCCATCAAACCTTGATCGATGCCGGTCAAGTGCGGGCAGTAGGATCCGCACGTGAAACGGCGCACGGCACGGAACGCGCGTTGGCTTGCCCTCGGCATCTACGCCATCGTCCTGGCAGGAGCACTCGGTTGGCGGGCCACTGGGACTGTGGAGCCCTATTGCGCTTACTCGTTCGGCTACATAACGACGGTTGACGGCCAGGTCATGGGGCCGGACGGGAAACCGACCACAGTCGAGGAACTCGCAGCCAAGGCCTACCAGCACGCTTACGAATCTGGCGCCTGCGAGAAACCCCACTCCCGCTGGCATGACTGGGTCGACTGACCTGGACCGCCAGCGCGCGGCCTACTGCCCCGCGTAGTCCTCGCCGTACGCGGCCCGCCGTAGCGCCCGCCGGAACTCGTAGGCCTGCCCGACCTCCTGGCCGTCCTCCTCGATCGCGGCCTGAAGAGCGGCGGCCGCTTCCTGCCGCACAGCCTGGAGCCGTTCGCCCTCCGCGCACTCCTCATCGGTCCACTCCAGCACCGGCCGACCGACGCTTCGATGGTAGGCGCCCACCGCCTCACGGGCAGCGTCGGAGGCTCGTTGCAGCTCAGCGAGGGTGTCGGAGATGGTGATGTCGGCCATGAGCGGACCCTACGTCGAGGGTCTGACAACGACCCCGGACGGGCGTCAGTCCTGCTCCGGCTGCTCTATGCCGATCTCGTAGGCGATCTCCCACCGCACGTCAGGCACGGTGATGTCCGCCGTCTCGACGGACCGACCGTCCGTGTCGTAGTAGGTCCGCTCGATATGGGTGAGCAGGTCGCCGACCGAGATCCCCAGCAGGTTGGCCTCCTCCTGGGTAGCCCGGCCGGGACGCGGCACCTCGACGGCCGTGTCGATGACCACGCCGATCGAGCGCATCCGCTCGACGACGCCCATCCCTGCGAGCGGCCCCATCTCCGGCAGGACGATCGGCGTCCCATCCGTGATGGCCATCGGCTCCCAGCTCGTCGACAGTTGCACGGGCATCCCGTCCGCCAGGAACTCGTAGTCCGTCCGCACGGTGGGGTCGCCGGGGGCGATGCCGAGCCGGACCGCGATGCCGTCGGGCGCCGGCACCCGGGCCTGGCTGTGGGACTCCCACGTGCCGCGTCGTCCCTGTTCTGCCATGTCTGCGCGGAACGGCGACCCGCCGCGGCGCTCGCGGTGTCGGGAGCGGACCATGCGCAGCCGCTCGCGGGGCGTGCGGACGTAGGTGCCGGAGCCCGCCCGGCCTTCGAGGAGGCCTTCGATGATGAGGCGTTCGACGGCGCGCTGGATCGTCATCGGGTTGACGTCGTACTCGGCGGCGAGGTGCGCGCGGGACGGCAGCTTGTCGCCGACCTGCCATTCGCTGGCCTTGATGCGGGCGCGCAGGGCGTCGGCGATCGGCATGTGTGAGGCCGGGGGTCGTGGCATGCGGCTCTCCGTCGCGGGCTGTGCTCGTGGGTGTCGTCTCCGTTGACAAATCTAATCGATCAGGTGCAGGCTAAGCGATTAGCAATACGTTATGTGACGGAACGCTCACCAGGGGATACCCGTGCGTCCACGTATCGAGAGCATCGCAGCGCGGCTCCTCGCCGTCACCCAGACCGAGGTCGAGCGCACCCAAGACACGGACGGAATCCGCCTCAGCGTCACCGTCCCGAACGACCTCGACGAACACCGCCGCGCATTCCTCCTCGCCGCCCTCGCCGACGCGGACGGCTACGGCCACGACCGCGCCGAGGACGGCACCGAGCAGGCGTGGGCCCTCATCTTCAGGAGCGACGATGTCTGACCTGCATCCAGGCGGCTTCGACGCCGCGGCCTCCACCACCGCCCCAGTCATCAAGACCCTCCCGGGTGGCAAGCAGGAGACGATCCAGGCCCGCATCGTCGGCCCCGCCGAATTGCTCCCCCTCGACGGCCCCACGGCGGTCCGGTGCACGTGCATCAAGTGCACCGAGAACGGCACGTCATGAGGCAGTGGTGCAGATGGCATCGGGACTGGGTGCCGGAACAGGACGCGATGATCGTCGCTCTGCTCAATCGGGACTGGTGCCAGTTCGCCTGCCGGCGGTGCGCCAAGCAGCACGGGATCCTGCCATGGAAGAGCGGCCAGATCGACGGGGAGATCCGCTACCGGCCGGAGTCAGTCCCGGACGAGGTGCGCGAGGGGCACGCCGAGGGCGTCGGCGATGGCAATGAGGGTGTCGAGCAAGGGACTTGCGTGCCCGTTCTCGATGAGGCTGATCGCCTGGCGGTCGACGCCGGCGCGCTCGCCGAGGGACTCCTGCGTCATGTTCCGGCTGCGCCGGGCGTCTCGGATGTGGTCGCCGATGGCCCGTCGTCGGGCGATCACCCGGTCGGAGGGTCTGCTGGTCGGCGGCACTCGACCAAATTCGCGGGGCGTTAGTTGAAAGTCTGTACATTCAACCGTACATTTTTGGATCATGAGGCGGGGTCTTCGGGTGAGTACCACCGAGGGCCCTGGCCGTGGAAGGTCGATCTCGCGCGAGGTGACCGATCCGCCCAGATGGCGGGAGACACGGCCCGCACCGCCCCCGGGCCCTACAGTGGTCTGGGGGCGGTCGCAGTTCCGCACCGATCAGATCGCGTCGAATACCCCTAGAGATAGGGCAAGCGCCCCCCATAAGTACGGCGAAGCGGGACCTGCGGTTTTCCCTGGTCAGCACAGCGTTCAGGGCCGCACACCTTCTAAGCGCTTGGCCGCAGGTTCGAGTCCTGCCGGGGGCACGTCTTGCGCCCCTCCCTCAGGGAGGGGCTTTTTACTGGTCAGACACCTGCCAGAGCAAGCGCCGCAGCGCCGGACCTCCCCCAGGTGATCACGGGAACGGTCCGACGCTGTCCGGCTGTCACCGGGTTTTCGCGGGTGGCTCTGTCGAATACGTGTCGAAGTTTTCGCAGCGGCTCAGCGATCTTCGTCCGGATCGGGGAGGTCTCCCCCGGCCTCGATCCGCCTCTGATGATCTCTGAGCTGACCAGAGATACAACGCGCGTAGGTAGCCAGCAGGACGGGGACGCTGTTGCCCGCCCACTCGGCCACCTGCGCCGGCGGGATCCCCGCGTTCAACCACGTCGTCAGACAGGTGTGCCGCAGGTCGTACACGCGCTTCCCGAGCGGCGAGGCGAACTCCGCCGGCGCGAGTACCTGCTGCCGGGCGGAGCGCCAGGCCCGGCGGAATACCGACCCCGCAAGCACGTCCCCGAACTCGCCCGAGAACAGCAGATCTCCCGGCTTCAGCCCCTCCGCCGCGATGTGCTCGCGCAGGATGCGCGTCAGCGCAGGACGGCACGGTACGACGCGGGTGTCGTCCTTGGCCCTGCCCTTCAGCCCGCGCACCTCATGGACCTTGCCGGTATCCGTCCACTGCTTCCCGACCTCCGGCCGAGCGGTGTGGAGCAGCAACTCGCCCCACTGATCTTCGTCGTCCTCAGCCGGAAGACGGACGTCCAGGACACGCATGGCCACCGCTTCCTCCGGACGAGGCCCCGCATAGTAGAGCGTGGCGAAGAAGGCGTGCAGCCGTCCACCGCCGCGGGGACGCCGGCGGAACCAGCCCAGGAGACTCGCGGCATGGTCAGGGTTGATGAGTGATCGCTTGTCCACCGCAGACGACGTCTGAGGCGTGGTGCCCCGGCCCTTCGGCAAAGGGTTCGCCCGCAAAATGCCGTGCTTGACCGCGTACTCCATGGCCACGTTCAGCACCCTGCGATTGCGCTTGATCGAGGATGTCGCGGCGGTCGTGCCGTCGAGCTTAGACGCGAGCGAGTGGAGTACATCGTCGACCTTGCGGGGATCCTCCCAGACCGCCATCGACTCCGTGTTGCGCTCGACCCACCGCAAGATCACGGAGACCTCAGGCGGTGCTTCGCTGCGACGGTTCGTGTTGAAGGCGAACTCCCGCAACGCGGTCCGTACGTCCACGGCAGCGAAGCGACCGGGAGGAGGGGTACGGAGAAGGGCGATCGTCGTGGTCATGAGGGTCTTGGCGACGTTCTTGCGGTTGTTGCCTGACGTGCGGTGCCACTGGGCGTCCGCGAACTGGACGGCGAAGGCGTACCAGTTGACCGCCCCCGCTCCGGACTGGTGGGAGACCGGTCGTCCCGTACTCAGGCTGAAGGCTTCGCCACGGCGGGTGGCGGACACCAGTTCCGAGCGGAAGGAGTCCGCAAGGGCCGAAGTCGGGAACGGCTCGCGATACGGCTTGCCGGCGACCACCCAACGCACGGTATAGGAGGTCTTACGGCTGCCCTTGTAGGTGAGGATCTTGTAGACCCGGACGTCAAACGTCGTCTCCATCAGGCCGCGTCCTCGTGGTCGTCGAGCCAGTGGTCGAGGTCGCTCCGCCGGATGCGCAGATCTCCGTTCGGCAGCTTGATGCAACGGGGAGCGCGCCGCTTCTGCCGCCAGTCGTAGAAGGTCGACCGGGAGATCATCAGTTCCTCGCAGACATCAGCCAGAGTGAGCATCCCTGCTGATCGACGGGCATACACGTCGAGGTCGACCAGCTCACCGGGGTCTACAAGAACACCACCCGCGGCATCGTCGCCCTGGTCTTCCGCTGCAAGCCCTCAAGCGGCACCGAACGCACCTCCGACGAGTCCACAGCCGTCGACTGGCTCACGCCCGAAGAAGTCTCCGAGCGAATGGGCGAGGTCTACGCGGTCCGCCTGCTCGATGCACTGGACGGAGCAGGGCCGCACGTCCGAAGTCACGACGGCCGGCGACTCCTGGAGGCATCAGCATGACCAGCAGTCCCAAGCTCCCCAGGCCGAGACCCTTGCACGAGCTGAAGGACGTACACGACTACCTCGATGACGTGCGCCTACGACCAGGCGTGTACGTGCGAGGCAGTTCTATCCATCACCTCGCCTCGATCCTGTACGGGTACCGCGTGGCATGCGAGATCAACGGGATTCCGTCGACGACAGACTTCGACCCCGGCGGGCCGTTCAACAAGTGGCTCGGGCTGCGGCTCGACTTGGGCTACGAGAGCTCCCTAGGCTGGTCAAGGGAGATCGAACTGGCAGCAGAAGCGGCGGGCACTCCGCCCCTGGATCTGTTCTTCAGCCTCTTGGACGAGTTCCGCGCGGAACGCGGCGACGCAGCCCAGAACGCGGCGCGGTAAGACTTTCTCTACTTCATCAAGGCGCTCCCGCCGCGCAGAGCGCGGCGGCGCGCGGCCCGGCGTCTCGGGCCGCCTGTCTTCGCCCCGCTCCGGCCCGGCCGCCGGCCGCCCGCCAGACGGCGAAGGGGTTGGCTGAGGGGAAACCCGCTGTGGCTGGGGCGGTCGGCTCCGCGGCTTTACGCAGCCACCATGGGGCGAGCCTCGAAGATCGGGGCCCACATCGGGCTATTGCGGGCAGGCAAGGAGCCAGCCCGATTCGCGGTCAGCGTACGGGCCCCGATCTCTCGCCCCATGGCAGCTCCCGCCCAAAGCCGCTTCACCGCCCGCGCGCTATGGTGCCGCGTGGAGGCGAACATGAAACACAAGCCCAGGTGGCACAACCATCCAGGCTGGTACCTGGTGATCCCGATAGCGCCACTCTTGATCTTCGTGACTTTCGAAGACGAAGTGTTCACACGATTCGTCCTGGCGTCTGGACTCGCCTTGGCGGCAGGCCAGTACGGGCGAGAGACGGCACAGCGAGCCCGAGGCCAAGACCGCCGCAAGTCCTGACTGCAGCGAGTGCGGGCAACGGGCACGCCCAGTCCGTAGCGGGGACACCCGTGCCTCAGTCGGGCCGCCTCTGGGCCGTCCGAGGGGAATCAAGGTCGACCAACAATGACAGCCAACGACCACGTCGACGCAGCTCAGCAGGGTGCAGATGCGAAGGTGTGCAGGTGGGGGACCTGGCTCATCACTTCCAGAAGAACTGTTCGCGCAGCCGTCGAAGCGACCGCAGGCGATCAATCCCGGTGCGTTTAGGATCACCGCATGAAGTCAGTCGTAGCAACGGGCGTATGGCTGTATGACGGCACGGTGCCCACGACAGTCCGCATAGGGATGCTGGACTACGACTATTGGTACGCCATCGGCGAGGCAGACGGAACCCTGCAACCCGGAGAGGCCCCGGATTTGAATGAGGACGGCCGCCTCTACTACGTCCAGCATCTGCCAGGCCAGCCTGCCTGCGACCATCCGTTCTGGCCGGCCACAGAAGGGTTCCACACGCTCGCGGAAGCAGTTGCTTCAGCAGAAGCCACCGTTCCCGGCCCGATCTCATGGCAGTAAGGACCTGCACATCACTAGATCGGTCGAGCAGCCTGCAACGGCCATCCCGCCCACAGAACGCATCGAGAGGACCGGACGTGCCACAGCCGTGCCAGGTGAGGCGGTGCCGAACGGGGAGCCACGGGGAATGGCGGTGGCGGGATCGCGTTGCCGCAGGTCAGCCTCCGCCCAGGTGAGGCCCGGTCCGCAGCCTCAGTCTTCCAAACTGGGGATCCCCGCTTCGAATGCGGCAGCACTTGCCTGCCGGATCCGTGCTCTGTGAGGCTACGACCGCGATTCGGTGCAGCCTGCATGAAGGGGGCCGTGATGGAAAACCACGTCTGGCAGTTGCGTCAAGGTCATGAGGTTGTCGGCGTCCTCACACTCGAAGCCGTCGATATGTTCTGGACCGACTGCCGGTTCGAGCCCTCAACTGGCTGGCTGGCCCTCAAGCCGTTCGTCGATGCATCGCGAGCTGCGTGGGAGCGGAAAGACGAGGACGCGGCCATCGCGGCTGACGAGGCCATCTATGCGCTTGGCCTCGAATTGGTGCCCGAAAGTGGGGGCGAGGTCATCAGAGACTTTCTGCTGCGGATCGACGGCGATACCGCACGCTTCCGGTATTGAGTCGTGTCGGGCCGTCTCTGGGCCGTCCGAGGTCGCACAACGACGACCAACGCCGACAACCGTTGACTGCTCGATCGCAGGTCACAGCGTTGATCGTCTAGACGGGCCCAGGTCAGCAGATCCCCGGCTCACTTCTTCGGCTACTGATCTGGTCCCGGTCCCGGCCTCACATCCGAGCAGCGCATCCACACACGCCGTTGGGCACACGGCCCGCTGGCCGTCAGTAGCGGTGGCCGGGCCAGTGCGGGTCCATCCAGCGGTCCTCGCCGGTGAGTCCGAGCAGCCGTATCCGGTGCTGCAGATCCGCCGGTGCGCCCGACTCGCGGAGCCGCACCGCAGCGTGGCCGAGGAGCCAGGCGACCAGTTCGGCGCGCATCTCCTCCTCGTCGTTCTCGTACCAGTCGACGCTCCACGGCAGGGTGTCTCCCAGGAGCTCGTACTCCCATTCCGCGACCGCCTCGGCGAGACGTCGGTCGCTGAGGTGGTCGGTCTGCTTCTCCCAGTCGGCGAGCCAGGGGCCGAGGGTTCCGGACGCCTCGGCACACATCGCGAAGACCTGGTGCGCCGGGACGGCCGCATCCGGATCGGTGAGGCTCTGCGCCCACCAGGCATGCAGGAACTCGCGTACCGGATCGGCGAGCTCGTCGGGCCACTGCTGCCAGCGGCCGCGGGCGAAGGAGTATCCGGCCTCCTCCAGTCCGAACAGGGGCTCCGCGCGACCGGCGACCAGGACCCTGGCGAACTGCGGCAGGATGCGGCGCAGCACGGCCGCGGCATCGGTCCAGTCGATGGCCTGCCAGGTCCGGCGCAGGAGGTCCGGCTCCAGTTCCACGTCCGGCGTCTTCAGAAGGGAGAGCTCCTCCGGGCTGCCCCAGTGGCATTCGCAGTTGCGCTCGTCCGGATGTGCGGTCATGCCGCGGAAGGTGACGGAGAGGTTGTCCAGGGCGGCGCTGAGACGGCGGCGTACGGGATGGTCGGCGAGATACATGATGTGCCCGGCCTTCGAGGACTCCGTACGGCTTCCGCCGACCGAAGATCGCCACTTTACCCGGTGAGGCGGGGCCTTGCACTGGCCGCCCCGGGACGGGTGCGGACCGCGGTGAGCCAACAGCGACGGGTGAAGAGCGCCAACCCCGAGCTGGCATCAACGGCGCCGGACAGCAGCCTGCTTGGGTCGGTCGGACGGCTGGGGCCACCACACGGCTCCACGGCAAGGTCGAGCGCTGATCGACTCCTGAGGCGGTGGTCACACGGCAGCGGCGCCAGCGGCAGTGACGGCAGCGCTGACGGCAACGACGGCGGACGGCAGTGGCACTCGGCGACCCGACACGGTGGTGGCACGGGACGATCCGACCGGCCCGCCACGGCGTGCCCGCATCTTCTAAGCGCCGGCTTCGTCGTGGCTGACATCACCAGATGACATCAACGCTGGCGTACAGCCACGGCATCAGACAGTCGAAGGCGGAGCATGGACCGCCTATATAGGAGGCTCCCGGCAGGGCGTACATGGCCTGGCCCGAACTTACAAGGCAGCTGTCACCGGCGCTGTCTGGGCATACTCCGGACCGGTTGGCACAGGGGCGACCGGACGGACCGCGGTGAAACCGTAGAGCTTGTAACGGGTGGCAGAAAGCAACAGCAGCCACTCGTCGCATCCCTGCCACGGGTAGAGGTCACCGGCGCCTCCGCGCGCCACCCGCGGTCCGTCACCGGTGCGGGGGCGGGCGTCCGCCGGCGCGTCCATGAAATGCGGGATCCACACGTCAGCGCAGATTTCGTTTGCCGACCCCATCGCCGCCAGCCCGAAGGCGTTCTCAGCCGCGGCGGTCCGCTCCTCGTCGGCGAAGTCGTCGAGCAACTGCTCCTCGTCCGGCTTCCCATCCCCGCGGAAGGTCAGGGTGGTCGTGCCTGCCCGGGCCGCGTATTCCCACTCCGCCTCGCTCGGCAGCCGGAACGGCAACGTGGCGAGCAGTTCGTCCAGGTCGTCCTCGACCCGGGCCGTGCCCGACGCCGAATCGGCGAGGCTGTCCTCGTACTCGGGCAGCCAGTGCCGTACCTGCGCGACCGTAAGCGGATGCCGGGCAATCAGGAACGGCTCGACCCGCACTTCCCGCACCGGCCGGGCTTCGTCGGCACCGGCGAAGAACGGTCCGAGGCCGTCCTCGGCGCCGCCAGCACGCTCGATGGCGCGGACCGCGTCCAGCTCCGCGTCGGACAAACCCATCCGGAACGTCCCACCAGGAACGACACGAAAGGCCACTCCGGAGGGGGTGTGCCGCCAAGCCGGTCGGCCGGCCACGGTCTCTTGAGCCCACATGGTGCCGGACGCTAGCAGTCAGGTATCCCGGATGAACGAGGGGCTCTGCATTCCATCGCGCAGCAGCTACAGATCACGAGGTGTCGTGCCACATGCGTGCCACATCGGACGGTCAGCCACGGTCAACGACGGGTCGCCGCAGTCGCGATGACTGGCTGAGCTGGGGTCTCTCCAAAACCGCTCTGACCTGCGCACCCTCGAAAACCCTGACCACCAGGCCTACAAGGCAGTGGTTCCCAAGCCCTGCTGTGAACCGATGCGCCAGCCAGTAATCTGCAGCCACCAACCATGGCCAACCCTGGAGGCTCCGTGGACGGTGCTGCCATCATCCGGCCTGAGCGGCTGTGGTCAGCACACGAGGTGTTGATGCGGCCGAGCCCCGTACCGGCGGTGGCAGGGGTCTACGGGTGGCATTTCGAGGAGGCGCCCCACGCAGACCTGACTGCAGGACGCCTGCTCTACGTCGGCATAGCTCCGCGACACATGGCGAACCGAACCAGCACGCAGAATCTGCGCAAACGCGTGCGATACCACTACCGAGGCAACGCGGCCGGCTCGACCCTGCGGCTTACCCTCGGATGCCTACTCGGGCTAGAACTGCGCCTCGTCGGCAGCGGAACGCGTATGACCTTCGGCAAGGCCGGCGAAACAGCCCTCAGCCAGTGGATGGCAGACAACGCACGGGTGTGCTGGATCGAGCAGAACGAACCGTGACCATGGAGTCTGAGCTCATCTCTGAACTCGACCTGCCGCTGAACCTCGACCAGAACCGCCACAACGCCTTCCACGATCGTCTCAAGGCACTGCGAGCCCAAGCACGCCAGCGAGCAGGAGAGTTGCCCATCAGTGCATAGGCGTGAGGCTGACATCAACGGCCACGAACAGTCCCGAACTGGACAGGCCGCAGCCGGCGCGATCGAACTCCTGTAGCTGGTGTCACCAAGGTCACCGGGGAATCTGCTGCCCTGCTTCGGTGAGGACGAGCGTGAGACGACCCAGCCACTCGCCGTCGTCTGGATACTCCCAGTTGTCAGCATCTGCCAGCAAAGCAGGAAGGTCACGTCGTGGGATGGCAGGACCAGGCTGGAACCCCGGACTGCCGTCGGGAGAAGTCCAGGGAACGAGCCGAGAGACTTCAATCCAGCCTCTGTCGATGAGCGGCAGAAGGACTGCTGCAAGCTCGGCGGGCCCGGCGGAGACCAATGGTTCGTCCAGATCTCCCCAGACGCCGGGCAGGATATCGATCTCCGTCGCATTGATCATGAATGCGCGCTCTGCTGACGACAGCTCGTCCGTTGCGGGATAGCTCACCAGGAGATCATCGCAGGGCGGCAGAAGCCGTTCATCCTCTCTGTGTCGAATACATGTCGAGGGCGCTGAACGTTCGAGCTTGGCGCTCGGGGAACACCAGGTCAGAGGCGGTGCGCCGGTGATCCCACCTAGCGCCTTCTAAGCGCTTGGCCGCAGGTTCGAGTCCTGCCGGGGGCACGTCTTGCGCCCCTCCCCCAGGGAGGGGCTTTTTGCCGGCCAGGCGCCTGCCGGCCTCCCTCAGCTGATCACGAGAACGGCCCGGCGCTGTCCGGTCGTCACCGCGTTTTCGCGGGTGGCTCTGCCGCATACGTGTCGAAGTTTTCGCAGCGGTTCAGCGATCTTCGTCCGGATCGGGGAGGGTGTCCCCCGGCCTCGATCCGCCTCTGATGATCTCTGAGCTGGCCGAATACACAACGCGCGCAGGTGGCAGCGACGACGGGGACGCTGTTGCCCGCTCTTTCGGCACCCTCACCGGCGGGATCCCCGCGCTGATCCACGTTGCCGGCCCACATGCCGTGATCACGACGGCAAGTGCCTTACCGCTGGATGAGCCGAGAGCCCCCGGCGACCTGAGGGGCCTGACGGACCTCCGAGGGGGTTGCCCGAACTGCGATGAGTTCCAGCGCGGTCCCGGGTCTTCAGGTACGTCCACCTTCCGCGCGCGAATTCGGAGGCACCTTGAAGCTCCTTCTCACGTCAGGCGGCGTCACGAACCCAAGCATCCACGCGGAGCTCGTCAAGCTTCTCGGCAAGCCGATCGCCGAGTGCCACGCCCTCTGCATCCCGACAGCACAATGGGGTCACCCGATGTGCGGGCCGACATCAGTGCGGGGCCTCGTAGCCGCCCAGCCCACGTGGCAACACCTGACCGGCCTGGGCTGGGCATCACTCGGCGTCCTCGAACTCACCGCGCTGCCCACCATCGGCGCGGAACGGTGGGTCCCCTGGGTCCGGGAGGCCGACGTGCTCCTGGTCGACGGCGGCGACGCGACGTACCTGTGCCACTGGATGCGGGAGTCCGGGCTGGCCGATCTGCTGTCCTCGCTGCCCGACACGGTCTGGGTGGGAGTGAGCGCCGGAAGCATGGTGATGACGCCCCGGATCGGAACGTACTTCGTCGAATGGCCGTCCGCGCCGGACGACCGCACTCTGGGAGTCGTCGACTTCTCGATCTTCCCGCACTTGAACGCTTTCCCGACGAACACCCTGGCCGACGCAGAGCGATGGGCCGCCGACATCGGCGTCCCGGCCTACGCCATCGACGAACAGACGGCCATCAAGGTCGTCGACGGGTCCGTCGAGGTCGTCTCCGAAGGGCAATGGACGGCGTTCGGGTCACAACGGCCCGACATTCGTGACGTCGCGTCGTCCCGCCAAGCCCCATGACGCCTCGCTATCTCAACCACCGTGGCGCCCCCGCGGCCACCTCCACGACCGCGTGATACCGCTGCTCGGGGGCTCGTCGCGTCATGAGGCCACGGATGACAGGTCCGGTTGACCAGATCCAGATCAGCTGGGAGCGAGCGGCATGCCGCTCGCTCCCAGAACGTTGGGCCGGGGTACCGGCGTGACCAGCGACGCTCCGGTCTTACCCGAGTGCGGTCGGCGCATGACGGACGGCGGCTTGGCGCCCCCGATCGATCCCGTAAGGCGGTGGTCGCGAGCAGGGGTGGCATCGCGTCGGCGTCGCACCGCCGTGCCGGCGCATCGAGTTCGCCGAGTGGGGTTCCATCCGATATGCGTGGCCCAGCCAGTGTTGCCCGACTGCTCTGACGATTGCCGGGGGCACCGAAACTCACGTGCCCATTTCCGCTGGTCACCGCTGTGCCCCTAAGGCAGTTGAGGCATCAAATACGTGTATTAGGTGATAAGTGGACACACCGCACGCCGCTCGCTAGGGTCAAACTAAAGGCGCCATAAGTGCAGGAGTGGTCCGCACATAGGGGAGTTGGCGTAGCGAGCCGGAACTGACCGGCCTTACGGGTGCATACCGCATCACCGCCCCCTGAGGCGACTTATGTCATGAGCAGGTCAAGATGTCCAAGGAAGGTCAAACCGAATGACCAGGGACAATCTCGCACGCAAGGCCGTAGTCGCGACGTTCGCAAGCGTTCTCCTCGTCGGTGGGGGCGCGGGCATGGCGTCCGCCTCCGCTCCGGTGACGTCTCAGCCTCGTGTCGCCGACACAGAGTGCTATCGGGCTCCGTGCCACAACGACGGTGACAGTTGGGGCCACGGCCACGACGGTGACGGCTGGGGCCACGGCCACGACGGTTGGGGCCACGACCATGACGGCTGGGGCCATGGTCACGACGGATGGGGTCACGGCCACGACGGCTGGGGCCACGGCCACGACGGCTGGGGCCACGGCCACGACGGCTGGGGCCACGGCCACGACGGATGGGGCGGCGACCACGGTGGACACGACGGTGACGGGTGGGGCGGCGATCACGGCGACCACGGCGACGACGACTCGGGCGGCTACGGCGGCACCAACTGAAAGTCGGCGGCAGCGACAAGCGCAATGAGGTGGACCGGTTCCCGCGGCACTGACTCTCCCGTCTTCGTTCGAGAGGGGAGAAGCAGCGGAGCAGACGGCCGGTGCGAGGGGAGCCGCAAGTCCATTGCGCGCACGGGTGCTTGCGCCATTGCCGTGATCACCCACCGGCCTTGCCCCGCCCGGCACTCGCCGGGCGGGGCACCCGCATGTGAGGGACAAGGTCCGTTCGCATGGCGGGAAGTGACGCCGCGTCGCCCGTCGGACGACCGTCCGCCACCCGGCAACGCCGCAGGTGATGGCATTTAGGGGAGCCCCAGGGAGGCAGGTGTCACCCCCGCTGCCCTGTGCGCCGTGCATGCGCACCACCTTCAACGCCGCCGACGCCGGACCGGCCCGTCATCTGCGAGTGCGGCCGCGACCGCGTCGCACCCGGGCCGCCGCTCGGGCACGGTGTTGCGTCCCGTGGCGACGGGAGGAGCACGGGGAGGGAGGGATCCCGGGGGCGGGGCTGGAGCGAGGCGGGAGCGGGAAGCGCCGGGGACGAGCGGCAGAGGCTCAGGACATGACCACAGCAGACTCCTACGACGCGGTCGTCATCGGCGGCGGCCACAACGGGCTCGTCGCGGCCGCGTACCTGGCGCGCGCGGTGTGGTCGGTGGCCGTGCTGGCGCGCAACGCCGCGGTGGGCGGCGCCGTCGCGAGCGGTGAGACCACGGTGCCCGGGTTCACGCACGACCTGTACTCCACCAACCAGAACCTCTTCCTCGGCTCCCTTGCCTACGCCGACTTCGCCCCCGTTCTGGCCCGCCACGGACTGAGGTTCCGCACCACGGACCGGCCCTACGCCAACGCCTTCCCGGACGGGCTGAGCGTGCGGGTCTGCTCCGACTACGAGCGCACCCTCGGGCAGTTGGCGGCGCACGACGCGGGCGACGCCGAGGGCTTCGCGGGTCCCTACCGGCAGTACCAGCAGTACGCGCCGTACCTGTTCGGCGTCTACGGGAGTCCCGTGCCGTCGGGCGCGGCCGCGCGGCAGGTGCCGGAACTGCTGCGCCACCACGGGGTGCGGGGTGCGACGGAACTCGTCCACACGCTGTTGATGAGCACCCGGGAGCTGGGCGGGACGTGGTTCGTCACCCGGGAGGCGCGGGCCATGGCCGCCTGCTGGGGCATGCACCTGGATTTCGGGCCGGACGTGGCGCGCGGCGCGATGTTCCCGCTGCTGGAGATGTTCGCGGACATGGAGAACGGCATGTCCGTCGTCGAGGGTGGCGCGCAGCGTCTGCCGTCGGCGCTCGCCGCGGTACTGGCCGAGCAGGGTGGCGAGGTCCGCACCGGGGCCGAGGTGGACCGCGTCCTGTGCCGCGCGGCCGGGCCGTCGGTCTGCGCTGCGCCGCCGGCGGCGGCACGCTGACAGCGCGGCGTGCCGTGGTCGCGGACGCCGGGCCCACGGCCCTGTACGAGCGGCTGCTGGAGTCTGAGCGGCTGCCCGCGCGGGTGCGGCGCGCGGCGTCCCGCTATCGGTACGGCCCCGGCACCATGATGGTGCACCTCGCACTCGACGGGCCGTTGCCCTGGGCCGCGGGTCCCGAGCTGGCCCGATTCGGCCAGGTGCACGTGGCGCCGTACGTCGATGATCTGGCGCGCGCCTACACCGAGACACTGGCGGGGCTCCTGCCCGCCGATCCGCTGCTGATCGTGGGACAGACCTCCGCGATCGACCCGACCCGGGCCCCGGCGGGGCGCCATGTCGTGTGGATCCAGATCCGCATGGCGCCCTCGGTCGTCCGCGGGGACGCGGCAGAGACGATGCCGCAGACCCGCTGGTCCGAAGCCATCCTGCCGATGACCGACCGGGTACTGGCCAAGCCGGAGGCGTACGCGCCCGGCAGCCGGTCGCGGATCGTCGGCGTCGCTGCCTACAGCCCCGACGATCTCGAAGCGGCCGATCCGAACCTCGTCGGCGGGGACAGTGCGAGCGGCAGCCACCACCTCTCCCAGAACTTCGTCTTCCGGCCGATGTGCGGACACAGCGGCTATCGCACGCGGGTCCCCGGGATGTACCTGACCGGCGCCGCGACATGGCCCGGCGCGGGCAACCACGCCACGTCAGGCCGGCTCGCGGCCCGCCAGGTGCTCAACGACGCCCGTCTGCGCGGGCGGTCGTGGGCGGCACGCAAACGACGGCATCCGTAGCGGGAGCCGCCCCCGGGGCGAGCGCCGCCGGGACGAGCGCCCCCGGGGCGAGCGCCGCCGGCGCGCGGCACTCCCTGCCTTCCTGCTGAACGCGCCTTACCGCAACGGTCGTTGAGGGGGGAGGGACTCGCAGCGTCCCCACGGCGGGAGCCGGCGCGGTCCACCCTGGTGCGCGGCGACTCCAGCCGCCTCGCGCCCGCGCGCAGGCGCCCGTCCTCCCGGCGCTGCCCTTAGTGGCCGAAGTCTCCAGCCGGCTCGGGAGCGTCGCGGAATCCTGCACCTGTGGCGCGCTGTCACAGATCGGGGACCTGTCCGGTCGAATCCGTAAATGACACGAAAGCGACATTTCAAACCCGCTCCAGGCACCCCACCCGCCCGAGGAAGAAGCTCGATGACCAGCTCCGACCTGCTGACTCTCAGCGACCGTACGGACACGACCGGGATATCCGACTCGGCCATCGCGATGCTCGACGAGCAGGGAACGGTGGTCGCCTGGACGCGGGCCGCCGAGCATCTGGTCGGATACTCCGCAATGGAGGCCGTGGGCCGTTCCGCCGCACTCGTCCTGCCGACCTTCGGGGAAGCGCAGACGGTGTCGGCGTTCGTCGAGGAGTGCCGGGCTCGCGACGGCTGGTCGGGCACGGCGTCGGTGCGCGACCGGCACGGCCGGAGCCTCGACATCGGGCTGCGGTTCTCGAAGGTGCGCGGGCAGGAGGGGACGACACGCTGGCTCGCCTCCGTGGGCGACGTCGGCGCGCTGTCCGGAGAGGCGACGTACGGATCGGTGAGGGGGCCGCTCCTCACCCGCGCGCCGATCGGCATCGTCGTCCGCGACCCGCAGTTGCGGTGCACCTGGGCGAACGAGGTGATGGAGGACCACGACGGCATCCCCCTGGAGCGACGGCTGGGACGCCGGTTCACCGACGCGTTGCCCGGTACCAAGTCCGAGGCGCTCGAGACGGTGATGCGGCAGGTGCTCCGGAGCGGCACGACCAAGGTTCACGAGTACCGGACGTGGCTGCCGACGACCTTGAGCCGGGAGCATCCGTTCGCGGCCTCGTTCCACTGCCTGCAGGGCGGCGACGGCGAACCGGTGGGCGTGTGCGTCATCAGCGTCGACGTCGCCGAGAGCCGGCGGGTGCGCGAACGCCTCGCCGCCCTCAGCGAGGCCGGTACGCGCCTCGGCAGCACGCTGGACGTGATGCAGACCAGTCAGGAGCTGGCCGAGCTCGCGGTGCCCCTGCTCGCCGACTACGTCGCGGTCGACCTGGAGCAGTCGGTCCCCTTCGGCGAGGGGCCCCCGGTCCGCGTCGGTCCGGTGGGCGGGCGGCTGCCGGTGTTCCGGCGGGCCGGTCTGGCCTCGATCCACCGAGGGACCCCTGAGTCCCCGTGGGTGCGCGGCGAGCCGGTCCCGGTACCGCCCGACTCGCCCTTCAGCGAGGTCCTGTCCACCGGGAAGCCCCATCTGGAGCCGATCCTGGACACCGCCCCGGGCGTCTGGATCAACAAGGTCCCGGCTCTGGCGCGCAAGGTCCACGAGAACGGCATGCACTCGCTGATGATCGTGCCCATCCGTGCGCGGCGCGCCGTGCTGGGCATGGTGCTGTTCATCCGCATGCAGGATCCGATGCCGTTCCAGGAGGCCGATCGGCTCCTGGCGGAGGAGCTCGTCGCCCGCGCGGCGGTGTCGCTGGACAACGCGCGCCAGTACGCCCGCGAGCACACGGCCGCCCTCGCTCTCCAACGCAACCTGCTCCCCCGGCGGTTGACCGGCGGCACGGCGGTCGACACCGCCTCGCGCTACCTGCCGGCCGACATGGACCACGGTGTCGGTGGCGACTGGTTCGACGTGATCCCGCTGTCAGGCGCCCGGGTGGCCCTGGTCGTCGGCGACGTGGTCGGGCACGGCCTGCATGCCGCCGCGGCCATGGGCAGGCTCCGTACCGCCGTACAGACGCTCGCCCACATGGACCTGCCGCCCGACGACCTGCTGACGCACCTCGACGACACGGTCCAGCGACTGGCCGAGGAGGACGACGACGAGACCCCCGCTCCGGTGGGCGCCACCTGCCTGTACGCGGTCTACGACCCGGCGACCCGCCGGTGCACCATGGCGCGGGCCGGGCACCCCCCGCCCGCGATCGTGGACCCGCGGGGCCGGATCACCTTCCCCGACCTGCCCTCCGGAACCCCGCTGGGCATCGGCCTGGGAGTCCCGTTCGAGTCCGTGGAGCTGCAACTGCCCGAGGGCAGCCTCCTGGCCCTGTACACCGACGGCCTGATCGAGAGCCGCTGCCATGACATCGACGAGGGGATGGACCGCCTGGGCGCGTCCCTCGCGCGACCGGGCCGGTCCCTCGAGGAGCTCTGCGACCTCGCGACGGAGTCCTTCCCGGGTCACGCGCCGACCGACGACGTCACCCTGCTCCTGGTCCGCACCCGTTCCCTCCACCCGGCCCAGGTCGCCTCCTGGACGCTGCCCAGCGACGAAGCCGCCGTGCGCAGCGCCCGGAACCTGGCGGCCCTTCAGCTGGAGGCGTGGGGCCTGGGAGGCCTCGAGGAGTCCACGAAACTGATCGTCAGCGAACTGGTCACCAACGCCGTCCGCCACAGCAACGGCACGGTCGGTCTGCGCCTGATCCACGACTCCGTCCTGACCTGCGAGGTGTTCGACACCGACGTGTGCTCCCCGCATCTGCGACGGGCGCGCTCCGTCGACGAGAACGGCCGCGGCCTCTTCCTGGTCGCCCAGATGTCCCGCCGATGGGGCACCCGCTCGGTGTCGGGCGGAAAGGTGGTCTGGGCCGAAGCGGAGCTTCACGGTCGCTGAGGCACTCCTGCCCGCCCGGGCGACCCCGGTGCGGCGGGCGTCCGTATGATCCGGGTGTCCGTTGACGGCGAGGAATGCCGGGGGCCCGATGAGCTTCGATCTCGCGGTGTGGCACGAAACCGCGCGGGTGTCGTCCGCAGCGGCCGCGCAAACGTACGCGCGGCTGTGCGAAGGCGATCACACGGGTGTGGCCGGGGCGCCGGAGGTCGGCGCCTTCCATCGGGAACTGACCGCCGAGTTCCCCGAGTCGGACGGCGACGAGGCGTCGCCCTGGGCATCCGGGATCGGCGTCTCCGACCGGCATGTGCTCCTGGCGACGAGCTGGTCGCGTGCCGGGCAGGTCGTACCGCGCGTGCGCGAACTCGCGGACCGGCACGGGCTGGTGTGCTTCGACCCGCAGGCGTCGGTGGTGCATCTGCCACGGGCCCTGCGCGGTCCCCGGCCGCTCGACCTGGAGCGGTGCGCGGGGCCGCCGGTGGCCGACCCGGACCGGGAGGTTCTCGAACGTGCCGTGCGGAGTCTGTCCGAGGACGACTGGTACCTGATCGTGGACGAGGGCGACGGACGCTACGTCCAGGTCGGCCTGGGCCGCACGGCCGGCGTGGGGGACGACGAGTTCGCCGTCGAGCACCGCGACGGCGCGCCGGACCGCCACGAGCGCTGCGTCGTACGGGACCGCGACGCGGTGGTCGCGGCGGTCCTGGGCTTCGCCGCGGGGGACGCCTCCTGGAGGGCCGGCTTGCGCTGGGAGCGGCTCGACCTGTGAACCTCGGCCGGGCGGCGGGGCCGCCGCCCGTGTCTCAGGCGCCTGTGACGCGGTCCAGGGCGTCCAGCACGGCGGCCCAGGGCAGTTCCGGGGCGGTGGTGGACGCGCGGGGCTCGGGGAGCGGGTGGGCGGCCGAGTCGTCGACCAGGTGGACGCCGGCCTCGCGGAGTGCGGCGAGGTGACGGGGCCAGGCCGGATGCCGGGCGTGGGCGGCGTTGACCGCGGGCAGGACGACGACCGGGACCCCGGGGGTGCCGAGGGCCTCGCAGGTCTGGGTGAGGGCCTGGTTGTCGCCGATGCCGAGGGCGAGTTTCGCGACGGTGTTGGCGGTCGCGGGCGCCACGACGTGGCAGTCGGCGGCCGGGTGCGGCCGCGGCTCGGTGGGCAGCCGTGGCGCGTCGCGCACCGGCAGACCCGTGGCGCGCTCCAGGCGGTCGATCTCACCGAGGGGGCGGAGCCAGTGGGCGGCGGAGGGCGTGAGGGTGACCGCCACCCGCCAGCCGCGGGCGAGGGCGGGCAGCACGAGGCCGTCGCGCAGGGACTCGACGCCGCCGGCGGCCGAGCCGACGACGGCGAGGACTCCACGGACCGGTTGAGGGGACATGGCCTTCCCCTACCCGGAGCGACCCTCCACGTAGTCCGCGGTGCGCGGGTCGTCGGGCGTGGCGAACATGGCCGGGGTCGGGCCGTGCTCCACGCCTGCGCGCTCGCGCCGGCGCTCGTAGGTGCGACCGGAGACGGCGACGTGCTCGCCGAGCGCGACCCGCCACGTCCAGGCGCTGCCGGCATCGGCCGTGGCCAGCCGCGCCCGGACCTGTCCGACGTTCTCCCGGAGCCGGAGCACGGCGGTCCGGCACTCCGCCAGGAAGGCGTACACGGGCGCCGCGTCCCATTTGTCGGTTGTCGGCGCCGACCAGGCGCCGGCCCACGGCGGCGAGCCGGTCCTCTGACCGCTCCTGCCGGTCGGCCCGGTCGTGGCGGTCCTGACAGTCGCGGCACATGAGGGGGTTGCGTTCAAGGAGGAGGGAACGCCCAACGGATGGACGACGAACGAGACGCGCAGCTCCACGCAAGCTGATGATGGTCAAGGCGGCGGTGACGCTCCGCTCCTCCAGCGGCGGTCCGACGCAGTCGACCTCGCACAGAAGCAGCACACATCGAGGCACTTGCCAGGGAGAGATCGTCAACATTGCTCGACACGTGGGTCGTTGACGCAGGACGCGAAGGTGCTCGCCCTTCGCGGCCGGGCGCGGAGCGCGCAAGCGGAACCTGTCCGGTGGGCGTCCCTCCCCGGTTCCCGGACCACGGCGGGGCGTTCACGCGGCGGACGGGCGCATGTCCGGAGCCGGGCGATCAGCCGTCCCGGCCGGGCCGCGCACCGCCGGCCCGGCCCGTCCGAAAACCATCGGCGGGCCGCTCACGAGAAATACCCGCGGCCCCCGGCCGCGGGTACGAAGGAAGAACCGGAGTCACCGGCGACGGAAAAGGGCGGTACGAACGGCCCCCCGGACCGTTCCTCCCGCGCCGCGTCAGTTCGCGGCCGTGCGACCCACTTCGGTCACCTTGCAGGTGATCTCGCCCACCGCCGCATCGGTGCCCTGTGCGGTCTCCTTCACCGATGCCCCGGCGGCCAGTCCCGTGGTCGTGGCGACGCCCTGGGCGATCCGGGTCCCCGTCTCGTCGGTGAACGCCACGCGCACCTGGTAATTGGCGGCCCGGTCCCCGTGGTTGGTGATGGTCACCTCGGCACTCGGGAACCTGGTGAAGTCGGCGAGCCCGCAGGAGGCGACCTTCACATCGTTTTTGAACTGCTCCTCCACGACGGCGGCGTGCGTCGGGGCGGTGCTCACCGCCGGTGCCTTGCCACCGGGGCTCTTGCCGTCACCGGTGTGCAGGGCGAATGCGACGCTGCCGCCGATCACGACGAGGATGGCGACGACGCCGAAGCCGAGAATCTTCCCGGCGCCCGACTTCTTGGGCGGCTGAACCCAGCCGGGTCCTTGGGACGGGTGCGAACCCGGTGGTTGCGTGTGCGACGACTGTGTCACAGGAGCCCCCTGAGGCTTGGGTGTGGGGGACACCGTGACATCACCTTCACCGTCCGCGCAGACATGCGAGCGGTCCGTGATGTTGCCGTGACCGATCCGGTACAGATCATTCCCCTGGTCCACACCAACTCACCGTCAGACGTCCTACCGGGGCACACTGGGGGCCCGTGGCCATGCGAAGCCCCACCGGAGGAGCCATGTCCTCGTACGAGCAACTGGCAGCGCTGGCCGCGCTCTTGGACGAGGCGGCGGCCGCCCAGCCGGAGGCGGACCGCGTGGTGGCGGCATGCGGCGAGCCGGGCCCGGTACCCACCGAAGTGGCCCGTGCCGGCAGCCGGCAGGCGGCGGTGCTGCAGGACATCGCCCAGCGGTTGCGTGACCTGCCCGTCGGCGGCGAGGAGGCGGACGCCCGCGACGAGGCCGTCCGGCTGCTGACGTACGACCACTGGATGGTGCGCCAGGCACTCAATCTGGCCTTCACCGCCAACGCCGACACCGGCACGGAGACCGACCGGCTGCGTCTCAACGGGCTCGGCGCCCCCGCGGACCGGCTGCGGGAACTGCGCGAACGGGTCCGGGGTGCGGCCGCGCGGGCGGCGGCCGACCCCGGCGCGGACCCGAGCTGACCAGGGAAGGCCAGGGAAGGCCAGGGAAGACCGGGGCAGGACGGGGCTCGCCGGGGCCGATCGCGGCCGACCGGGCGGTGCCTCACACCCCGTGATGGGCCAGGGCGGCGTGCGGATCGGGGAGTCCGGCCGCCGGGGCCGGATCGGGATGGACGAGGGCGGCACCCAGCCGGGGAACGGCGTGCAGCAGCGCGTGCTCCGCGTCCACGGCGACCTGGTGCGCCGCGCGCAGATCGAGCGAACCGTCCACGACGACGGCGACCTCCGCCCGCAACCGGTGCCCGATCCAGCGCAGCCGCAGTTCGGCGACGTCCAGCACACCGGGCCGGCCCCGCAGCGCACGCTCGGCGGCGTCGACGAGGGCCGGGTCCACGGCGTCCATGAGGCGGCCGAACACCTCGCGGGCCGCGTCGCGGAGCACGAGCAGGATGGCCGCGCCGATGAGCAGCCCGACGACCGGATCGGCCGCGCGCCAGCCGAGGGCCGCGCCGCCCGCGCCGAGCAGCACGGCGAGCGACGCGAAGCCGTCGGTGCGGGCGTGCAGCCCGTCCGCGACGAGCGCGGCGGAACCGATCCTGCGCCCGGTGCGGATGCGATAGCGGGCCACCCATTCGTTGCCCGCGAAACCGGCCAGCCCGGCGGCGGCGACGGCCGGCAGATGGGAGACGTCCCGCGGGTCCAGCAGGCGGTCGACCGCCTGGTAACCGGTGACGACGGCGGACGCCGTGATCGTGGCGACGATGACGATCCCCGCCAGGTCCTCGGCCCTGCCGTAGCCGTAGGTGAACCGCCGGGTGGCGGCGCGGCGCCCGAGCAGGAACGCCAGGCCCAGCGGCAGGGCGGTCAGCGCGTCGGCGGCGTTGTGCACGGTGTCGCCGAGCAGGGCGACCGATCCGGACAGCACGACGACGGCCGCCTGCGCGGCGGCAGTGGCGCCGAGGACCGCGAGGGAGATCCACAGGGCGCGGATGCCCTCGGCGGAGCCTTCGAGAGCGCGGTCGAGCTTGTCCGTCGCGGCGTGGGAGTGGGGGCGGGTGGGGGTGCGGGAGTGCGCACGGGCGCTGTCGTGACCGTGGCCCTGGTCGTGACCGTGGCCCTGGTCGTGGTCGTGGTCGTGGCCCTGGTCGTGCGCCTGGCCGTGACCGCCGTGCGGGTGGGGGTGCCGGTGCTCGTCCATGCCTGCCATTATGTGCGTATGAGCGCACGCATGCACCTATCACCTGCACAGGATGCGCACCCGCGAGACCCGGGCGCCGAGCACTACGCCCTCGCCGCCGAGACGCTCGGGCTGCTCGCCGACCGCACCCGGCTCCGCATCCTGCACGCGCTGGGGCAGCAGGAGGCCGACGTCGGCACGCTGACCGAGCTCTGCGGCGCGGCCCGCCCGGCCGTCAGCCAGCACCTGGCGAAACTGCGGCTGGCCGGGCTGGTGACCGTGCGCAAGGAGGGCCGCCGCATGGTCTACGGGCCGGCCGACGGACATCTGCGCCGGGTGGTCGACGAGGCGCTGAACCTCGCCGACCACCGCCTCAACGGGGCCCGGCCGCACGACTGATCCGGCGGTGCCCCGCCCCTGCGTGCCCTGTGCTCAGCCGGCCAGGCCGCGGCGGGCCAGCAGAGGCGCGATCTCCGGCGCCCGTCCGCGGAAGTTCTCGAAGGCCGTGAGCGGGTCGACGCTGCCGCCTCGCGAGAGCAGTTCACGGCGGAAGGTGTCGCCGTTCTCGCGCCGCATGCCGCCGTTCTCCTTGAACCACTCGACGGTGTCGGCGTCCAGCACCTCGCTCCAGATGTAGGAGTAGTAACCGGCGCTGTAGCCGTGGGCGAAGATGTGCGCGAAGTAGGTGCTGCGGTAACGCGGCGGGATCGCCGGCAGCGCGAGCCCGGCCTCCTTCAGCGCGGCCGCCTCGAACTCCTCGGCATCGCCCGGGTCGTGGCCGGCCGGGAGGGAGTGCCAGGCCCAGTCGAGCACGGCCGCGGACAGGTACTCCACCGTCCGGTAGCCCTGCCCGAAGCGCTCGGCGGCCTCCATCCGGGCCACCAGGTCGGCGGGCATCGGCTCGCCGGTCTCGTGGTGGCGCGCGTAGTGGGCCAGCACCTGCGGCCAGGTCGCCCACATCTCGTTGACCTGCGAGGGGTATTCGACGAAGTCGCGCGGAACGGCCGTGCCGGAGAAGAAGGGGTGCTCGACGTCGGAGAGCAGCCCGTGCAGGGCGTGGCCGAACTCGTGGAAGAGGGTGTGGACCTCGTCGAAGGTGAGCAGGGCCGGCTCGCCGGGCGCGGGCTTGGCGATGTTGAGGTTGTTGACGACCACGGGCTTGCGGCCGAACAGGTGCGACTGCTTGACCAGGCTGTTCATCCAGGCGCCGCCGCGCTTGGAGGCGCGGGCGAAGAAGTCGCCGAGGTAGAGGCCGAGAGGGGTGCCGTCGGCGTCGGAGACCTCGAAGACCCGTACGTCGGGGTGGTAGCCGCCCAGGTCGGGGCGCTCGGTGAAGCCCAGCCCGTACACCTGGCCCGCGGCGTGGAAGACGCCGTCCTTCAGCACCCGGTCGAGCTCGAAGTACGGGCGCATCTCGGCGGCGTCGATGTCGTAGTCGGCCTTGCGGACCTTCTCCGCCCAGTACGACCAGTCCCACGCGGCGAAGTCCGTCAGGCCGGAGGCGGCGGTCAGCGCGGTGGCCTCGCGCTCGGCGTTGGCGACGGCGGCCGGGACCAGCCGGGACAGCAGAGTCGTGACCGCCTCGGGCGTGCGGGCGGTCTGGTCGGCGACGACGTACGCGGCGTGCGAGGGGTAGCCCAGCAGCGCGGCGCGGTCGGCCCGCAGCCGGGCGAGCTTCACCACCAGGGCGCGGTTGCTCGTGAGACCGCGGCTCACGGACGCCTCCAGGAGCCTGCGGCGCAGGGCGCGGTCCTCCAGGGAGGCCAGTTCGGTCTGGTTGGAGAAGTTCTTCAGGCTCAGCACGAAGCGGCCGTCGTGGCCGAGGGCGGTGGCGTTGGCCGCGGCCGAGGCGACGGCGTCCGCGGACAGGCCGGCGAGTTCGTCCGCGCTGTCCAGGACGATCGCGGCGCCCTTGGTGTCGGCGAAGAGGTTCTGCTCGAAGGCGGTCGAGGCTTCCGCGATCTCGGCGTTCAGCTCGCGCAGCCGCTCTCGGCCCTGCTCGGTGAGTTCCGCCCCGGCCCGGACGAAGCGGGTGTGGTAGCGCTCCAGCAGCCGCAAGGACGGTGCGTCCAGGCCGAGTTCGTGCCGGGTGTCGTGGAGTGCCTTGACGCGGGCGAAGAGGTCCGGGTCGAGGTGGATGGCGTCGGCGTGCGCGGCGAGCTCGGTGTTGACGCGCGCCTCGATCTCCTGCACGGTCGCGCTGGTGTCGGCCGCGGTGCGGTTGAAGAAGACGCTCGAGACACGGCTCAGCAGATCGCCGGAGCGCTCCAGGGCGATGATCGTGTTCTCGAAGCCCGGCGGCTCCGGGTCCGCCGCGACGGCCCGCACCTCGGCGAGCTGCTCGGCCATGCCGCGCTCGAAGGCGGGCAGGTAGTGCTCGTCCCGGATGTCGGCGAACGGCGGCAGCTCGTAAGGGAGCGTACTCGGACTGAGGAAGGGATTCGTCGAGGTCACACGCCCGACCCTACGCCCGCCGCATTCCGGGCGGACGTGGCCTTTCGTAGGATGGCCGGGTGACAGCCCCCCGTACGGACAACCGGGTCCGGCGCGGCAACGAGACGCGCCGCCTGGTCCTGGGCCGCGCCACGGCCCTGGCCTCGGTCGAGGGTCTGGAAGGGCTGTCCCTGGGCCGGCTGGCGGCCGAACTGGGACTGAGCAAGAGCGGGGTGTTCGCCCTCTTCGGTTCCAAGGAGGAACTGCAGCTGGCCGCCGTGCGCGCCGCCCGGGAGCTGTACGTCGACCATGTGGTGCGGCCACCGCGCGAACTGCCCGCCGGTATCGCCCGGGTGTGGCGGCTCTGCGAGGCCTGGCTGGAGTACTCCCGGAGCCGGGTGTTCCCCGGCGGCTGCTTCTTCCTCGCCGTCGCGGCCGAGTTCGACGCGCGCACCGGTCCGGTGCACGACCTGGTCGCCGACGCCCGCCTGGAGTGGATCACCTATGTCGAGATCACCGTGGAGAAGGCCCGCCGGACGGGGCAGTTGCGGGCCGATCTCGACGTACCGCTGCTGGCCTTCGAGCTCATCGCGCTGATGGAGTCGGGCAATCTGCAGTCGGTGCTCTTCGACGACATCTCCGCGTACACCAAGGCGGGCACCGCCATCCTCGCGCGGCTGCGCACCGCCGCCTCGGCGCAAGCGCCGTCCCTGCCCTCCCGGTTCGGGGGCTGAGGCGCGCCCGTACGGCGGTTCGTGCCCGTCCGCCGGACGGCTGTCGGATCATCACCCCCTCTGCCAGGTTTGTCACCGTTACGCGGGCTTCCCGTAACAGGTGATCAACAGGCCCATTCACCTGTCATCCCATGTCGTTGACCCGGCGAGGCTGACCGCTCGAAGCCATCGCGAGGAGGTGTGTGTGAGATGACGGATCGGACCCTCTGGTCGTACGCCGAGATCGCCGCTCACATCGGGGTCCAGGTCGACACGGTGCGCTCGTACCGGAAACACGGGCACCTGCCGCCGCCCGACGTCGTGGAGGCCGGCAAGCCCTTCTGGTATGCGGACACGATCCGCCTGTGGAGCTCCCGGCGGCCGGGCAACAGGGGCCGCCGGGAGCTCGGCTGACCCTCAGCCGGCCCGGGCGGGCTCCGGGTCCCGCGCGGGCTCCTCCCGCGCCGGGGCCCCGCCCGGCCCCTCCCCCTCGCTCAGCCCGATGCGGCCGTGCAGCCGCTTGAGCGGTCCCGGGGCCCACCAGGTCGCCCGTCCCGTCAGCCGCATCACGGCGGGCACGAGCAGCGTGCGGACCACCATCGCGTCCATCAGCACGGCCAGCGCGATCCCGAGGCCCAGCATCTTGGTGTTGGCGACCCGGGAGGTGCCGATCGCCACCATCACCACCGCCAGGATCACCGCGGCCGCGGTGATGAGCCCGCCGGTGCGGCGCACCCCGAAGACCACCGACGACCGGTGGTCACCGGTGCGGTCGTACTCCTCCTTGATGCGCGACAGGAGGAAGACGCCGTAGTCCATCGAGAGCCCGAAGGCCACGCAGAACATCAGCACCGGCAGGGTGGTCTCGATGCTCCCGGTCGCGGTGAAGTCCAGCAGCCCCGACAGGTGGCCGTCCTGGAAGACCCACACCACCGCCCCGAACATCGCGGTCAGGCTCAGCGCGTTGAGCAGCACCGCCTGCAGGGGGATGACGACGGAGCCGGTGAGCAGGAAGACCAGCAGCAAGGTGACCGCGGCGATCATCCCTGCCGCCCAGGGCAGGCGGTCGGCGATGACGTCCTTGGTGTCCACCAGTTGCGCGGCCGTGCCGGTCGCCGAGGTCGTGAACGGGGCGTCGACCGCCCTGATCCTGTCCACCAGGTCCTGGCTCGCCGCGTCCACCGCCTCCGTCCTGGGCAGCACGGTCAGATAGGCCGCCCCGCCGGCCGCGCGGGCCGCCTCGGCCGGGCCGGGCGGCGCGCTGCGCTCGCCGGACGCGTACTGCCCGGCGGGGCCGTCGACGACCACCACCCCGGGCAGCTCGGACAGCTCCCTGCTGTAGGCCCCGAGCTGGGCCGTCGTCGGCTTGCCCTCGGCGAGCACGGTGATCTCGTCGCCGGGGCTGCCCGGGAAGTCGTCACGTATGTGCTGCTGCACGACATGGGCCTCGGCGGTCGCCGGCAGCTGGCGGTCGTCCGCCGTGCCGAACTGCACCTGCAGGAAGGGGACTCCGAGCAGCACCAGCCCCGCGATCGTGCCCACCGCGAAGAGCGGGGCCCGGCGCATCACCAGGGTGGCCAGCCGCGCGTACCCGGCGCCGGGCTCCCGCGCGGCCCGCCGGCGCGGCAGGATCCTGCGCAGGTCGAGCGCGTTGACACGGTGGCCGAGCAGCACCAGCGCCGCCGGCAGGATCACCAGGGCGGCGCCCGCCGCCAGCAGCACCACCGCGATGCCCGCGTAGGCGAACGAGCGCAGGAAGTACTGGGGGAACAGGAACATCGCGGACAGCGCGGCGGCCACGGTGAGCGCCGAGAAGAGCACTGTGCGGCCCGCCGTGCGCAGCGTCGCGCCCACCGCGGCCCGCGGGTCGGCGCCGGCGTCCAGCTCCTCGCGGAAGCGGCGCACGAGGAACAGCGCGTAGTCGATGGCGAGTCCGAGCCCCAGGGCGGTGGTGAGGTTCTGGGCGAAGATAGAGACGTCCGTGAAGGCCGTGATGCCGCGCAGCACGGCGTTGGTGCCCAGGATCGCGACGATGCCGACGACAAGCGGCAGCATCGCGGCCACGGCGCTGCCGAAGACCATGACGAGCAGCAGCAGGGTCACGGGCAGGGCGATGACCTCGGCGCGGGCCAGGTCGTCCTGGATGGTGCTCTGCAGTTCCTGCCGGAAGGCCGCGAGACCGCCGACCGTGACCGCCACCGGGCCGTGCGCCCCCCGGAATTCGGGGGCGAGGCGCTCGACCGTGTCGGCGATCGCGTCGTCGTCACCGGCGATACGGGCTGCGATCATGGCCTCGCCGCCGTCCTCGGCGCGCAGGGCGGGCGCAGCGGTGGTCCAGTAGGAGGTGACGCCGCTGACGTCCTTGTCCGCGGCGAGCCGGCGGCCGAGTTCCCGGCCCTCGGCGGCCACGGCCGGGGAGTCCACCCCGGCCCCGCGGCTGTCGACGAGGAGGATCAGATTGGGCTGGGAGTCCGGGAAGTACTTCTGCAGCGCCGCGTTGGCGTACGACGACTCGGAACCGGGCGCTTCCCAGCCACCGCTGTGCAGCCGCTCCGCGACCCCGCTGCCCGCGACCACGGCGAGAGCGGTGAACAGCAGCGCGAGGAGCAGGGCGAGCCTCGGCCGGGCGGTGGTCACCCGTGTCCAGACCCCTGGCGGACGCCCGCGGTTGACATCGGACATGACAGAGGTGTCCCCTCCCCTGAAGAGCAGCCGTAAACTGGCCAACACGAGCGATCACTCGCGTTTCTTCAGAATGCGAGCGGCCACTCGCGTTTGTCAACAGTGATTGGGGAGTACACGTGCCCGAGGAGCAGAGAGCGCGCCGTCGTCAGGCGCGCGGGGAGCGGCGCGTGGCACAGCTGCTGGACGCCGCGGCGGACGTCTTCCGCAAAGTGGGCTACACCGCGGCGAGCACCAACGCCATCGCGCGCGAGGCGGGCGTCTCGCCCGGCACGCTCTACCAGTTCTTCCCCAACAAGGAAGCCATCGCCATCGAGCTGGGCAGCACCCTCAACCTGCGGATGCGCGAGGCCCACGGCGAGCTGTTCACGCCGGAGAACGCCTCGCTGCCGCTGCGCGAGATGCTCGACGTGATCGTCGACCCGATGATCGACTTCAACTGCGAGAACCCGGCCTTCCTCGCCCTGGTCCACGACAGCGACATCCCCGGAACGGTCACCTCGGAGCACGACGCCCTGCACAGCTCCCTGGTGGAGCGGGTCGAGACGCTGCTCGGCCTGCGCGCCCCGGACCTGTCCCCGGCGGAGCGGACCCAGGTGGCGGCCATGGCCTTCGGGCTGTTCAAGGCCGGTCTCGCCCTGGTCGTCGGGCACGAGGGAGCGGAACGGGACGCCTACACCGGTGAGCTGAAGAACGCCCTGTTCGGCTATCTCGCCCCGCGCGTCGGCACCGGACCGGTGGACGTGCCGGTGGCCGCCGCGGCGGCCGGGGTGGCCGGGGTGGCCGGCGCGCCAGGGCCCGACGGCAGCCCGGCCCCGGCGGCCGGCTGAACGTCCGAGCCGCGGCTGGGATCGCCGCGGTCACCGCAGAGCCGTCGGCTCAGGAGTTCACCGCGCCCCGGCGCCCCGCGCCCGGTCCGGTCCCGCCGCCGTCGCGCCCGCCGTCGGCGCCGAGTCGCTCCCCGTCGCCGACGCGCGGCGCGGGAGGGGCCGTCCCTCCGGACGCCACCACCCGCCCACCGGCCACGGTGCTCTCGGCGGCCGCCCGGCGCCCGGACACCACCTGCGCCAGGCCGCCGACCCCCGCCACGAACAGCGAGACGCCGAGCCCGAGCCCCACCGCGTACAGGGAGTTGGACATGGCCAGGCCGCCGAAGTAGCCGAGCCCCACGGAGTAGGTCGCCCACACCCCTTCGGCCACGCCCGCACCGATCGCGTAGCGCCGCGCCGGGTAGCGGACGATCCCCGCCGCAAGCCCGCCGATCACCCGCCCACTGGGCAGGAACCGCACGCCGATCACGAAGGGCACGCCGTGGCGCTCTATGCGGACGCTGGCCCACTCCAGCAGCGCCCGGCGCCGGGGCTTGCGGTACAGGCGCGTCAGGACGCTGCCGCTCACCGCCCGGCCGGTCCGGTGGATCACCAGGTCGCCGAGCAGCGCGCTGCCCGCGACCACCAGCAGGACCAGCCCGATGTCCAACCGCCCCTGGGCCGCCAGCACTCCGCCCGTCACCAGCAGCGCCGAGTTGGGCACCAGCGGGGGCGCGGTCGTGGCCGCGAGCACCCCGTAGGCCCACAGCACGTGGCCGTCGCGCAGGTACCCCTCGAGACCTGCGGTGAAGTCAAGGGCCGACATAAAGCGTGAAACGTCCATACGGCCGCCCCTCTTCCCGCCCGGACCCGGTGGTGACCCCGCTCACTCCCGGCTCCACGCTGGCAGCAGCGTTCGGGCGGGGGCAACCCGGTTTCACCGGGATCGGGGGCGTTCCCGGGGTTTTCCGGGGGCCGCGTCATCCTCAGGGAGGGGGTGCGGCGTCCCGGTCCCACCAGGGGAGTACACCGGCGCGGGGCTCAGCGTCCGAGCAGTTCGCCGCCGTTGCACTGGAGGATCTCGCCGGTGATGAAGCCGGCCTCCGGAGAGGCCAGGAAGACCACCGCCGCGGCGACGTCGTCGGGGCGTCCCACGCGGCCGACGAGGGTGCGTCCGGCCCGCCGGGTCAGCTCGGCGGCGTCCAGCCGCGCGCCGAAGAACTCGGTGCCCGCCACTGTGCCCGGGGCGACGATGTTGCAGGTCACACCGCGCGGGCCGAGCTGGGCGGCCAGGGAGTGGTTCCAGGCGTGCAGGGCGGCCTTGGATGCGCCGTAGGAGCCCCCGCCGCGCAGCGCGGCCACCGACGTCACGGTGATCACCCGGCCGCCCTCGGGCAGCCGGTCCCGCAGGGATTCGGTCACCAGGACCGCGGTCAGCACATTGCGCTCGAAGTCGCCGCGCCAGCGGGCCAGGACACCGTGCGGGCCGGCGCCGATCGCCAGTTCCCGGCTGCCCGCGTTGTTGACCAGCACGTCCACGCGCCGCGGCAGCCGGGCGAGGGCCGCCTCGACGTCGTCGGGGTCGGCGAGGTCGCAGGCGACCGGGGTGACGTCGAGGCCGTGCTCCGTGCGCAGTTCCTCGGCGGTGGCCCGCAGCACCTCGCGGCGCCGGCCCACGATCGTCACGTGGTCGCCCGCCTCGGCGAACCTCGTGGTCACCGACCGGCCGATGCCCGTTCCCCCGCCGGTCACCACGACGTTCCGGCCCACACTTGCCTTCTGCGACATCACGCTCCGCCCCTCAAGGTGGGACAGCACGTTACGGGACGGGGTCCGCGCGACCGACACGGGGGTCGTTCCTGATGCGGATGACGTAGAAAGACGTAGACGAGAGCTAGATCACACTGGCTGAAACGTAACCTTTTGGTTTACAGGGGGGTCTAACCGCGAGAAGACACCGGGCTCCCGGCGGACTCGGTGAGATGATGAGCGGGTTGTCTTTGGGGGACAGCCCGGTCGTCACGCCTGGACGCACTGCCCGGAGAGCTTTGAGCGGCCCTCCCGGGCGGCGCGCTCCGGTGGGGCGAGCGCACCCAAAGAACGCCCGGTACGGACCCGTGGGGGGATCCGCTCCGGGAAACGGGAGCGCCCCGTGTCGAACCCGTGGGGGGATTCGGCGCGGGGCGTTTCTCTTTGCGCTCCGGCGTGCCCCGGCGCCCCGCCGGAGCGGGACACCGGAGGCCCGGGATCAGCGGCTCTCGACCGGCACGTAGTCGCGCTCGACGACGCCCGTGTAGACCTGGCGCGGGCGGCCGATGCGGGAACCGGGCTCGGTGATCATCTCGTGCCACTGGGCGATCCAGCCGGGGAGCCGGCCGAGCGCGAAGAGCACGGTGAACATCGTGGACGGGAAGCCCATGGCCCGGTAGATCAGGCCGGTGTAGAAGTCCACGTTCGGGTAGAGGTTGCGCGAGACGAAGTAGTCGTCGCTGAGCGCGTGCTCCTCGAGCTTCAGGGCGATGTCCAGCAGCTCGTCGGACTTGCCCAGCGCGGACAGGACGTCGTGCGCCGCGGCCTTGATGATCTTCGCCCGGGGGTCGAAGCTCTTGTAGACCCGGTGGCCGAAGCCCATGAGGCGGACGCCGTCCTCCTTGTTCTTCACCTTGCGGATGAAGGCGTCCACGTCGCCGCCGTCGGCCTGGATGGCCTCCAGCATCTCCAGCACGCTCTGGTTGGCGCCGCCGTGCAGCGGGCCCCACAGGGCGTTGATGCCCGCGGAGATCGACGCGAACAGGTTGGCCTGCGAGGAGCCGACCAGACGCACGGTGGAGGTGGAGCAGTTCTGCTCGTGGTCCGCGTGCAGGATCAGCAGCTTGTCCAGGGCGTCGACGACGACCGGGTTGAGCTCGTACTCCTCGGCGGGGACCGCGAACGTCATGCGCAGGAAGTTCTCGACGTAGCCGAGATCGTTGCGCGGGTAGACGAAGGGGTGGCCGATCGACTTCTTGAACGCGTACGCGGCGATCGTCGGCAGCTTCGCGATGAGCCGGATCGTCGAGAGGTAGCGCTGCTTCTCGTCGAACGGGTTGTGGCTGTCCTGGTAGAAGGTGGACAGCGCGCTGACCACGGAGGACAGCATGGCCATCGGGTGGGCGTCGCGCGGGAAGCCCTGGAAGAACCGTTTCACGTCCTCGTGCAGCAGCGTGTGCTGCGTGATGTCGCCCCGGAAGCCGGCGAGCTCGTCAACGGTCGGGAGCTCACCGTTGATGAGGAGGTACGCGGTCTCCAGGAAGCTGCCACGCTCGGCGACCTGCTCGATGGGGTAACCGCGGTAGCGGAGAATGCCCTGTTCGCCGTCGAGGTAGGTGATCGCGGACTTGTAGGCCGCGGTGTTGCCGTAGCCGCTGTCCAGGGTGACCAGGCCGGTATTGGCGCGGAGCTTGCCGATGTCGAAGCCGTTGTCCCCAACGGTGCCCTCGATCACCGGGTAGCTGTACTCGCTGTCCCCGTACCGCAGTACTACAGAGTTGTCGCTCACGTCATTCCCTCACCGACGTCGTGCCTCTTCTTCGAGGTTTCGAGGTGCCCTGACCTACCCCTACTGTCCCCCATTTGGCGTGGCCACGTGCACTCGGGGTCGGCCATAGCCCCGAAAGGTGGCACCCAGTGCCTATTTTGCCGCCCGGGACAGCCGGTGGTCGAGTGCTGTGAAGCGCCTGCCTGCGGAGACGGTGCGGACCGCCTGCCCGATGGCCTTGCGCGAGCCCACCAGTACGACCAGGCGTTTCGCCCGGGTAACGGCCGTGTAGAGCAGGTTCCGCTGCAGCATCATCCACGCCCCGGTGGTGACCGGGATCACTACGGCGGGGTACTCGCTGCCCTGCGAACGGTGGATGGTCACCGCGTACGCGTGGGCGAGCTCGTCGAGTTCGTCGAAGTCGTAGGGGATCTCCTCGTCCTCGTCGGTCAGGACGGTGAGCCGCTGCTCCACGGCGTCCAGGGAGGTGACCACCCCCACGGTGCCGTTGAAGACGCCGTTCGCGCCCTTGTCGTAGTTGTTCCTGATCTGGGTGACCTTGTCCCCGACACGGAAGGTGCGGCCGCCGAAGCGGCGCTCGGGCAGATCGGGGCGGGCCGGGGTGACCGCCTGCTGGAGCAGTCCGTTGAGGACGCCCGCGCCGGCCGGTCCGCGGTGCATGGGGGCCAGCACCTGGACGTCACGGCGCGGGTCGAGGCCGAACCGGCGCGGAATGCGGTGGGCGGCGACGTCCACGGTGAGCCGGGCCGTCTCCTCGCCGTCGTCCTCGACGAAGAGGAAGAAGTCGTCGAGCCCCTGGGTGAGTGGCGGGACGCCGGAATTGATCCGGTGCGCGTTGGTCACCACCCCGGACTCCTGGGCCTGGCGGAAGATCCTGGTCAGCCGCACCGAGGGGACCGGGCCCCGCTCGTCGAGCAGGTCGCGCAGCACCTCTCCGGCGCCGACGCTGGGCAACTGGTCGACATCGCCGACGAAGAGCAGGTGGGCACCCGGCGGCACGGCCTTGACCAGCTTGTTGGCCAGCAGCAGGTCCAGCATGGAGGCCTCGTCGACGACCACGAGATCGGCCTCCAGCGGCCGGTCCCGGTCGTACGCGGCGTCCCCGCCGGGCTTGAGCTCCAGCAGCCGGTGCACGGTGGACGCCTCGGCCCCGGTCAGCTCGGCGAGCCGCTTGGCGGCCCGCCCGGTCGGCGCGGCGAGCACGACCTTGGCCTTCTTGGCCTGCGCCAGGGCCACCACGGAACGGACCGTGAACGACTTGCCGCAGCCCGGCCCGCCGGTCAGCACCGCCACCTTCTCCGTCAGCGCCAGGCGCACCGCCTGCTGCTGCTCGGGGGCCAGGTCGGCGCCGGTGCGCTCGGCGAGCCAGGCCAGCGCCTTGCCCCAGTCCACGTCGCGGAAGGCGGGCATCCGGTCCTCGGGGCCGCGCAGCAGCCGCAGCAGCGCGCCCGCCAGCGAGATCTCGGCCCGATGGAAGGGCACCAGGTAGACGGCGCGCACGGGCTCCTCGCTGTCCGGGCCGGGCACGGGCTCGATCACCACGCCCTCCTCCGCGGCCAGCTCGGCCAGGCAGTCGATGACCAGCCCAATGTCGACCTGGAGCAGCTTCACGGCGTCGGAGAGCAACTGCTCCTCCGGCAGGAAGCAGTTCCCGTTGTCGGTGGCCTGGGACAGCGCGTACTGCAGCCCGGCCTTCACCCGCTCCGGGCTGTCGTGCGGGATGCCGACCGCGCGGGCGATGCGGTCCGCGGTGAGGAAGCCGATGCCCCACACATCGGCGGCGAGCCGGTACGGCTGGTTCTTCACCACGGAGATCGAGGCGTCCCCGTACTCCTTGTAGATCCGCACCGCGATGGAGGTGGAGACCTCGACGCTCTGGAGGAAGACCATGACCTCCTTGATGGCCTTCTGCTCCTCCCAGGCGGCACCGATCAGCCGGGTGCGCTTGGGGCCGAGGCCGGGGACCTCCACGAGGCGGGCCGGCTCACGCTCGATGACGTCCAGCGTGCCGGTGCCGAAGTGCTCCACGATCCGCTCGGCGATCCGCGGGCCGATGCCCTTGATGAGCCCGGAGCCGAGGTAGCGGCGGATGCCCTGGATCGTGGCGGGCAGGACGGTCGTGTAGTTCTCCACCGTGAACTGGCGGCCGTACTGCGGGTGGGAGCCCCAGCGGCCCTGCATGCGCAGTGACTCGCCGGGCTGGGCGCCCAGCAGGGAGCCGACCACGGTGAGGAGATCGCCACCACGACCGGTGTCGACGCGGGCGACCGTGTAGCCGTTCTCCTCGTTGGCGTACGTGATGCGTTCCAGGACGCCTGTCACCTCGGCGAGCGCCGGGCGTTGTGACTCTTGCGACTGTCCCACCTCAGCACCCCCCGCCGGAGCCGCGCCCGGGTCCCGCGCGGAGCGGGCCGCGGGCGGGGACGCGTCCCGCGCGGAATGCCCCCGATTCCCCCATTCCACGGGCCTCCTCCCCCGTCCGGCGATGTGATCCGAAGCTGTGTTCCGAAGGTACCGTCCCGCGCCGACAGCACCGCCGGGCCTGTGGACAACTCCGCCCACGCAAGGGCCCGGAATGTAACGATCCGGTTTCGTGGTCTTGTTCTGGCGCATGTAATCGATTCCAATCCTCCTTGTAATCGATTCCACGAGGAGGTGGACGGTGGCGAGCATCAAGGACGTGGCATCCCGCGCCGGCGTATCCGTCGCGACGGTGTCCCGCGTGCTCAACGACCACCCCGCGGTCCGCCCGGACACCCGCACCCGGGTGCTCGAGGCGGTGGCCGAACTCGGCTACCGCCCCAACGGGGTGGCCCGGTCACTGCGCACCGATCAGACGCGCACGCTCGGACTGGTCATCAGCGACGTGCTGAACCCGTTCTTCACCGAGCTCGCCCGCTCCGTCGAGGACGAGGCCCGGGCGCTCGGCTACAGCGTGATCATCGGCAACGCCGACGAGCGGCCGGACCAGCAGGACCACCACATCCGTACGCTCCTCGACCGCCGGATCGACGGCCTGCTGGTCAGCCCCACGGACGGCGGGTCGCCGCTGATCATGGACGCGGTGCTCGCCGGCACCCCCATGGTCTTCGTCGACCGGTGGATCCCCGGCATCGGCAACGACGTGCCCGTGGTCCGCACCGACGGCTGCGAAGCGGTCCGCGACCTGGTCGCCCATCTGCACGCCCTCGGGCACCGGCGGCTGGCGATCATCTCGGGTCCGGCCGCCACCACCACCGGCCGCGAGCGCGTGCGCGCCTTCCGCGACGCGCTCGAGGCATTCGGCCTCGCCCTGCCCGACGACTACATCGGGCAGGGCGACTTCCAAGCGGACAGCGGCCGCCGGGCCACCGCCCGCTTCCTGGACCTCCCGGTCCCGCCGGACGCCGTCTTCGCCGCGGACAACCTCATGGCGCTCGGCGCCATGGACGAGATCCGCGCCCGCGGCCTGCGTGTGCCGGAGGACATCGCGCTCGCCGCGTTCGACGACATCCCGTGGTTCGTCCACACCGATCCGCCGATCACGGCGATAGCCCAGCCCACGGGCGAACTCGGCCGGGCGGCCGTGCGCTCGCTGATCGACCGGGTGGAAGGCAGACCGGCGCCGTCGGTCACCGTCTCCGCCCGCCTCGTAGTGCGCCGCTCCAGCGGCGCGTCCGAAGGGAGCCCCCGTTGAGCACGACCAGCCCCGAGATCCTCCGCATGGAGGGAGTCCGCAAGGTCTTCCCCGGCGTGGTCGCCCTCGACGGCGTCGATTTCGACCTGCACGGCGGTGAAGTGCACGTCCTGCTCGGCGAGAACGGCGCGGGCAAGAGCACCCTCATCAAGATGCTGTCCGGCGCCAACCGCCCGGACGGGGGGCGCCTGCTCGTGGACGGCCAAGAGGTGCGCATCCACGGCGCGCAGGACGCGGAACGGCTCGGCATCGCCACCATCTACCAGGAGTTCAACCTCGTCCCCACGTTCAGCGTGGCGGAGAACATCTTCCTGGGCCGCCAGCCGCGCCGCTTCGGTCTGCTGGACCGCAGGAAGATGAACGCCGACGCCGCCACGCTGCTGAAGCGCGTCGGAGTGGACGTCGACCCGCGCACCCCGGTGGGGGAACTGGGCATCGCGCGCCTGCAGATGGTGGAGATCGCCAAGGCGCTCAGCCTGGACGCCCGGGTGCTGATCATGGACGAGCCGACCGCGGTCCTCACCAGCGAGGAGGTCGAGAAGCTCTTCGCGATCGTCCGCCAGCTGCGCGCGGACGGCGTCGGCATCGTCTTCATCACCCACCACCTGGAGGAGATCGCCGCGCTCGGCGACCGTGTGACGGTGCTGCGCGACGGGCGCAGCGTCGCGCAGGTCCCCGCCGCCACCCCCGAGGACGAGCTGGTCCGCCTCATGGTCGGACGCAGCATCGACCAGCAGTACCCGCGCGAGCGCTCCGACGCCGGCGCGCCGCTGCTGCGGGTCGAGGGCCTCACCCGCGGCGGCGTCTTCCAGGACGTGAGCTTCGAGGTGCGGGCCGGCGAGGTGGTGGGCCTGGCCGGGCTCGTCGGCGCCGGGCGCACCGAGGTCGTGCGCGCGGTCTTCGGCGCCGACCCCTACGACTCCGGGACCGTCGAGGTGCTCGGGAAGCGGCTGCGCCGGCACGACGTCAACGCCGCCATGGACGCGGGCATCGGCCTGGTGCCCGAGGACCGCAAGGGCCAGGGCCTGGTCCTGGACGCCAGCGTCCAGGAGAACCTGGGCCTGGTCACCCTCGGCCGCGCCACCCGCGCCGGTTTCATCGACCGGGCGGGCCAGCGCAAGGACGCCGACCGCATCTCGGGGCAGCTCAAGGTGCGCATGGCCGGCCTCCAGCAGCACGTCCGCACCCTGTCCGGCGGCAACCAGCAGAAGGTCGTCATCGGCAAGTGGCTGCTGGCCGACACCAAGGTGCTGATCCTCGACGAGCCCACCCGGGGCATCGACGTCGGCGCCAAGGTGGAGATCTACCAGCTCGTCAACCGGCTCACGGCCTCCGGCCACGCCGTGCTGATGATCTCCAGCGACCTCCCCGAGGTACTGGGCATGAGCGACCGCGTCCTGGTGATGTCCCAGGGCCGGATCGCCGGCGAACTCCCCGCTGACCAGGCGACCCAGGACTCCGTCATGGCCCTCGCCGTCGGCGCGGGCACCGCGGACAACGACAACGGCAACACCACTGCGACGAAGAAGGATGTGGAGGGCTCCCGTGGCCACTGACACGCTCAAGAAGACTACGGACACGGGTGGCGTCGCCGCGGCTCGCCGCGTGCTCCTCAACAACGGCGCCCTCAGCGCCCTGGTCGTCCTGCTCGTGGCACTGTCGTTCATGTCGGGCGACTTCCTGAGCACGCAGAACCTGCTCAATGTCGGCGTCCAGGCTGCCGTCGTGGCGATCCTCGCCTTCGGCTCCACCTTTGTGATCGTCGCGGCCGGCATCGACCTGTCGGTCGGCTCCGTCGCGGCCCTGTCGGCGACGGTGCTGGCCTGGAGCGCGAGCTCCGCGGGCCTGCCGGTGTGGCTGGCGGTCGTGCTCTCCGTGGCCACCGGTGTGGCCAGCGGTCTGCTCAGCGGCCTGCTGGTCTCCTTCGGCAAGCTGCCGCCCTTCATCGCCACCCTGGCGATGCTCTCCATCGGCCGCGGCCTGACCCTGGTCATCTCCCAGGGCAGCCCGATCGCCTTCCCGGACTCCGTCTCCCACCTGGGCGACACCATCGGCGGCTGGCTGCCGGTGCCCGTGCTGGTCATGATCGTCGCGGGCGTCGCCACGGCCGTGATCCTGGGCCGCACCTACATGGGCCGCGCCATGTACGCGATCGGCGGCAACGAGGAGGCGGCCCGCCTCTCCGGCATCCGCGTCAAGCGGCAGAAGCTCATCATCTACGGCCTGTCCGGCCTCTTCGCGGCCGTCGCGGGCATCGTCCTGGCCTCCCGGCTCGCCTCGGCGCAGCCTCAGGCGGCCTATGGCTACGAACTGGACGCCATCGCCGCGGTCGTCATCGGCGGCGCCAGCCTCTCCGGCGGCGTCGGCAAGGCCTCCGGAACCCTGATCGGCGCGCTGATCCTCGCCGTGCTGCGCAACGGCCTCAACCTGCTGTCGGTCTCCGCCTTCTGGCAGCAGGTCGTGATCGGCGTCGTCATTGCCCTGGCGGTCCTCCTGGACACCCTGCGCCGCCGTGGCTGACGCCGCGCGCCGCACTTCCGCTCACCTGCCTCATCACACCCGCAAGGAACCACCGATGCGTATCAAGAAGATCACGGTCACCGCTGTCGCCGTCAGCGCCCTCGCCCTCACCGCCGCCGCCTGCGACTCCGGCTCCGGCTCGTCCTCCGGCACGAAGGTGGGCCTGTCGGTCTCCACCCTCAACAACCCCTTCTTCGTCCAGCTCAAGTCGGGCGCCCAGGCCGAGGCGAAGAAGGAGGGTGTGAACCTGACCGTGACCGACGCGCAGAACGACGCGTCGCAGCAGGCGAACCAACTGCAGAACTTCACCAGCCAGAACGTGAAGGCGATCATCGTCAACCCGGTGGACTCCGACGCGGCCGGCCCCTCGGTGAAGGCCGCCAACAAGGCGAACATCCCCGTCGTCGCCGCCGACCGCGGTGTCAACAAGGCCGACCTGGCGACCACCGTCGCCTCGGACAACGTCGAGGGCGGGCGCCTGGCCGCCAAGACGCTGGCCGAGTCCCTGGGCGGCAAGGGCACCGTGGTCGTGCTCCAGGGCACCGCGGGCACCTCCGCCGCCAACGAGCGCGGCCAGGGCTTCGACGAGGGCATCAAGGCCTACCCCGGCATCAAGGTGGTGGCCGAGCAGGCCGCCGACTTCGACCGCACCAAGGGCCTGGACGTCATGACCAACCTGCTGCAGGCGCACGCCGACGTCACCGGCGTCTTCGCCCAGAACGACGAAATGGCCCTCGGCGCCATCAAGGCGCTCGGCTCCAAGGCCGGCAAGACCGTCAAGGTGGTCGGCTTCGACGGCACCCCCGACGGCCTGACCGCGGTCAAGGCGGGCACGCTCACCGCGTCCGTGGCGCAGCAGCCCAGCGAACTGGGCAAGCTGGCCGTGCAGAACGCCGTGAAGGCCGCCAAGGGCGACAAGCTCCCGACCCTGGTGAAGGTGCCGGTCAAGGTCGTCACGAAGCAGAACGTCGCGGACTTCACGTCCTGACGCGACGCACCGCTACGGCCGAATCCGCGAAGGGAACACAAAGATGCACGGCTACGACCTGCTGGTCGTAGGGTCGGCCAACGCCGACCTGGTGATCCACGTCGACCGTCGCCCGACGGCGGGCGAGACCGTCCTCGGCTCCGACCTGGCCACCCACCCGGGTGGCAAGGGCGCCAACCAGGCCGTCGCTGCGGCCCGGCTGGGCGCGCGCACGGCACTGCTGGCGCGGGTCGGCGACGACGCGCACGGGCGCATGCTGACCGGGTCGCTGAGATCGGCCGGCGTCGACACCTCCGGCATCCTGATCGGCGACACCCCCACCGGGGTCGCGCTGATCACGGTGGACCCCTCCGGCGACAACAGCATCGTCGTCTCGCCGGGCGCCAACGGGCGCCTCGGGACGGCCGATGTGGCGGGGGCGCACGAGCTGCTGGCCGCCGCCCCCGTGGTGTCGCTGCAGCTGGAGATCCCGGCCGCGACCGTGGCCGCCGTGGTCGCGGCGGCCACGGAGGCCGGCACACGGGTGGTGCTCAACCCGTCGCCGCCGGCGGCGCTGCCGCCGAAGGTGCTGGAGGGCTGCGATCCGCTCGTGGTCAACGAGCACGAGGCGCGCTTCCTGCTGGGCCAGGACGCCGGGGCCGCCCCCGAGGACTGGGCGCGGGGGCTGCTGGCCCTCGGGCCGCGCTCGGTGGTCGTCACCCTGGGCGCCGGCGGCGCCCTGGCGGCGACCGCCGACAGTGCGGTGCACGTGCCCAGCGTGCGGGTGGAGGCCGTCGACACCACGGGTGCCGGTGACGCGTTCACCGGGGCGCTGGCCTGGCGGCTGGGCGCCGGCGACGACCTGGAGACCGCAGTGCGGTTCGCGGTGCGTGTCGGGGCCGTGGCCGTCACCAAGGCGGGTGCGCAGGAGTCCTTCCCCACCCTCGACGAGACGGAACAGCTGTGAAGAAGTCCGGAATCCTCAACCGCCACCTGGCAGGCGCGCTCGCCGCGCTCGGCCACACCGATCTCGTGGTCGTCTGCGACGCGGGCCTGCCGATACCGCCCGGCCCCGTCGTCGTCGATCTCGCCTTCCGCGCCGGGACGCCCTCGTTCTCCGAGGTGCTGAGGGGGCTGCAGGACGAGCTGGTGATCGAGGGCGCCGTCGCCGCCAAGGAGGTGCGCGACCACAACCCCGAGGTCACCGCGCAGCTCGAGGAGGCCTTCCCGAACCTGGAACTCGTCTCCCACGAGGACTTCAAGACCCTCACGCACCAGGCCCGGCTCGTCGTCCGCACCGGGGAGGCGCGCCCCTACGCCAATGTCATCCTGCGCTGCGGTGTCCCCTTCTGAGAGGGGTACATCCGTCCGGATGCGGTCGGCGGGCCGAGCGGGCGTTTCACAACTAACGTCCGGAGCATGAGCGATCGACCGCTGAAGGACGAGGTGCTGGAGGAGCTGGGCGAGGATCGGCTCCGCGGGATCGCCGCGCTGCTCGGTACCGACGCCGACGAGACGCTGCAGGTCGTGGGCGGTTCCGTGGCCTCGCTCACCGGTGTGCTGACCGACGACGCCGTGACCCCCGGGGGTACGGCCGAACTGTGCCAGGCCATGGAGCAGGCGGCGAACGAGACCGAACCGCTGCCCGCCGCGGCCGCCGGCTTCGCCGGGGTGCAGGGCGGTGCGAAGGGCGGGAACGGCGGCGGGGCCCTCGTGGCGGTCCTGACGAAGGTCGCCGCGCCGGCGGCGCGGGCGGTGGCCAAGCGGACCGGGCTGCCGGAGCAGGCGGTCGCCGAGGCACTGGAGTCGATCATTCCGGTGGTCGCGGCGGTACTGGCCCGGCGCGCGCGGGAGAAGCGCTGACCCTCCCCGGACGACTCGTGGGACGCGGGGCCGGAACGACCCGGGAACGGCGTAAGGGGTCCGGCTGAGCCGGACCCCTTAGGCGTTCCCCTCCCTCTGCGTGGCGTCCCGAACCCCCTCCGGACACCGCGCCTCCCCCTCACTCAAGACCCGTACGAGGCCCCCCTCAGGGTCTTGACGCTACATAGACCCGCGAGCCCGGGGGATGGTTGCACGCCGTCGGGAAGAAATTTCAAAGTTTTCCGATCGCCTCCGGAACGGCCCCCGGAGCCCGGTTCACCGCACATGGGCGCGGTATCTTGCGATGGTTTCATCCAGTACGTCCCCACCGTCGCGGTCCCACAGGGCCGGGTTGAAGATCTCGACCTCGACGGGCCCGGCGAATCCGGCCGCGTCCACCCGTTCGCGGAACCCCCGAAGATCGACGCAGCCGTCGCCGAGTTGCCCGCGCCCCAGCAGCACCCCCTCGGGCAGCGGCGTGATCCAGTCGGCGACCTGGAAGCAGGCGATGCGGCCGCCCTCCCCCGCCCGCGCGATGTCCCGGCCGGCGAGGTCGTCCCACCACAGGTGGTAGGTGTCCACGACGACGCCCACCTGCTCGGCGGGGAAGCGCTCGGCGATGTCCAAGGCCTGGGCGAGGGTCGAGACGACGCAGCGGTCCGAGGCGAACATCGGGTGCAGCGGCTCGATCGCGAGCCGGACGCCGCGCCCGCCGGCGTACGGGGCGAGTTCGGCCACGGCGTCGGCGACGCGCTCGCGGGCCGCGCCGAGATCCCGCTCACCGGCCGGAAGGCCGCCGGAGACCAGCACGAGCGTTCCGGTGCCCAGGGTCGCGGCCTCGTCCACCGCCGCGCGGTTGTCGGCGAGCGCGGCAGCCCGCTCCTCCGGGTCGGACGCGGTGAAGAAGCCGCCGCGGCACAGCGAGGTGACCGTGAGCCCCGCGTCACGGAAGAGTTTCGCGGCGGCCTCCGCGCCGTACTCCGCGACCGGTCCGCGCCACAGGCCGACGCCCGGCACGCCACGCGCGGTCAAGTGCTCGGCCAGTTCGGGCAGGGCGAGTTGGCGCACGGTCTCCTGGTTGACGCTGAGCCGCGCGAGGCCGTCCGGGGGCCGGTTGTCAGTACCCACTGTCACACTCCGTACACGGAGAGGAGGTTCCGCATGCGGGATCCGGCGAGCGCCGGGTCCGGGAACAGGCCGATGCGGTCGGCCAGTTCGTACGCGCGGGCCAGATGGGGAAGGGAGCGTGCCGAGTGGAGACCGTCGAGCATCGTGAAGTGCGCCTGGTGACCGGCCAGCCAGGCGAGCAGGACGACGCCCGTCTTGTAGTGCCGGGTGGGCGGCCCGAACAGGTGCCGGGCCAGCTCGACGGTCGGGTCGAGCAGCGAGCGGAAGGCGGCCGGATCACCTGCGTCCAGCGCGCGGAGGGCGTGGGCGGCCACGGGCGCGAGCGGGTCGAGGATGCCGAGGAGGGCGTGGCTGAAGCCCTGGTCGTCACCGGCGATCAGCTCGGGGTAGTGGAAGTCGTCGCCGGTGTAGCAGCGCACGCCGTCCGGGAGCAGGCGGCGCAGCCCGATCTCGCGCTCCGCGTCGAGCAGGGAGATCTTGACGCCGTCGACCTTGCCGGGGTGCGCCGCGATCAGTTCCAGGAAGGTGTGCGTGGCGGCGTCCAGGTCGGCGCTGCCCCAGTAGCCCTCCAGCGCCGGATCGAACATCGGCCCGAGCCAGTGCAGGACGACAGGGTGCGCGGTCTGCCGCAGGACGGGGCCGTACACCTCCAGATAGTCCTCGGGTCCCTTGGCGACCGCGGCGAGGGCGCGGGAGGCCATCAGCACCGGCCGCCCGCCGGCGTCCTCGACGAGCGCGAGCTGCTCCTCGTAGGCCCGGCGGACGTCGTCCAGGCTGTAGGGGTAGCCGATCTCCGTCACCGGAAGCTGGTCGGTGCCCACACCGCACAGGATGCGGCCGCCGGCGGCCCGGGCCTCGGCGCAGGAGCGGCGGACCAGTTCGGCCGCGGCCGCCCAGTCCAGTCCCGAGCCGCGCTGCGCGGTGTCCATCGCCTCGGCCACCCCGAGCCCGTGCGACCACAGGTGGCGGCGGAAGGCGAGGGTCGCGTCCCAGTCGACGGCCGCCGGCAGGCCGGGGGCGGTACGGAAGGGGTCCGCGACGACGTGCGCCGCCGCGTAGACCGTGCGGCTGCGCGACGGGGTGGCGTCGGCCGGGGCGGAGAAGTGGGCGGCGGGCGCGGTGCGCGGCTCGTACGGCCGCAACTCCCCCGAGGCCCCGGGCAGGTGAATGGTCGTCACGGCATCAGCTCCGGTACGTCGGGACGGCGGCCCTCGGCCGAGGACTTCAGGGCGAGTTCGGCGAGCTGCGCACCGCGGGCGCCGGCCCGCGGGTCCCGGGCCCAGGGCTCGTCGAGGGGGCACCGGGCGACAGCAAGCGCTTCCTCGCCCCTCACGCTAGCCATCGCCACGACAATCGACAAGAAGCACCACCTTCCGACAGATAGCGCTTTCTGGCCTTCGGACCGGGCCGGACCCGCTCCTCGCGCGGCTCCGGAATGAGAGCATGTGCCGCCACGGGCCACCGGCCCGGGAGCACGACCGACCCGGAGGAAGCAGACGCATGGCAGTGACCCTGGCCGACGTTGCGGCGCACGCCGGAGTGTCCGCCGCAACCGTGTCGCGCGTGCTGAACGGCAACTACCCGGTCGCGGGGAACACCCGTGAGCGCGTGCTGCGGGCCGTCGACGACCTGGACTACGTCGTCAACGGCCACGCCCGCGCGCTCGCCGCCGCCACCTCCGACCTGGTCGGCGTGCTCGTCAACGACGTCGCCGACCCCTTCTTCGGGCTGATCGCCAGCGCCGTGCAGGCTGAGATCAGCGGCGGGCCGGACAGCCCCGGGGCGATGCCCGCGGGCGCCGGGAAGCTCGCCGTCGTCTGCAACACCGGGGGCTCGCCCGAGGCGGAACTCAACTACCTCACCCTGCTGGAACGTCAGCGCGCGGCAGGGGTCGTGCTCACCGGCGGCGCGGTGGAGGGCACCGAGCACTCCGCCGCCGTCGCCGCCCGGCTCTCCCGGCTCGCCGCCTCCGGCACGCGGATCGTCCTGTGCGGCCGGCCACCGCTGCCCGAACTCACCGGCCTGCGGGGCGCCGCGGGCGGCGCCGTCGTGACCGTGGCCTTCGACAACCGCGGCGGCGCCCAGCGGCTCACCGAGCACCTGCTCGCCCTGGGCCACCGCACCATCGGCTACGTCGCAGGCCCCGCGGACCGGACCACCACGCGGCACCGACTGGAGGGCCACCGCGCGGCCCTCGCGCGGGCCGGCATCTCCGGCCCCGCCGCTGACGTCGAACGCCTCACGGCGCACGGCTACTACGACCGCTCCTCCGGCTACGACGCCGCCCACGAACTGCTGCGCCGCGAGCCGGGCCTCACCGCGGTCCTCGCCGCCAACGACAGCGTCGCGCTGGGGGTCTGCGCCGCCCTGCGCGAACGCGGGCTGCGCATCCCGGAGGACGTCTCCGTGGCCGGCTACGACGACCTGCCCTTCAGCGCCGACGCCTCGCCCGCGCTCACCACCGTGCGGATCCCGCTCCAGGAGGCCGGGGCCCGCGCCGGACGCCTGGTGATGGGACGTCAGTCACCGCCGCCCGGGGGGCTCGCGACCATCCGCACGGAACTCATGGTGCGGGCCTCGACCGCGCCGCCGCGACGGGACGCGTAGCGGCCCGGGGCCCGCACGACGGCACGCCCCGCGCCCCTGGCGCGGTGCCCCACGGTGGAATACCTTTGACTGAGTCAAAGATTTTCCCGGGAGGGGTGCCGGCACCGTGACCGTTCAGGAGATCAGGGCGTTCAACCGCTTCTACACCAATCTCATCGGGGCGCTGGACTACAGCCGCCATCTGCACACCCCGTACACGCTCACCGAGGCCCGCGTCCTGTACGAACTCGCCCACGCCGACGGGCTCGACGCCGCCGACCTGCGGGCGGCGCTGTCCGTGGACGCCGGGCAGCTCAGCCGCATGCTCGCCGCCTTCGAGCAGCGGGGGCTGGTCACCCGGACCCTCTCGGAGCGGGACGCCCGGCGGCAGCGGGTGGACCTGACACCGGACGGCCGCGCGGCGGCCGGGCTGCTGGAGGAGCGTTCGCGGGACGCGGTCTCGGCCCTGGTCGGCGGCCTGGCCCCGCGCGACCGCGCGCGGCTGACCGGCGCCATGCGCACGGTCCGCGAGGTCCTCGGCGGCGCCTCCGCGGCCGCCTCCGCACCGGAAGCGGGGCGGGTCCTGCTGCGCGGGCTGCGTCCGGGCGATCTCGGCTGGGTGGTGCAGCGCAACGCGGAGGTCTACGCCGAGGAGTTCGGCTGGAACGCCGAGTACGAGACGCTCGTCGCCCGGATCGTCGCCGACGGCCACGAGCGCGCGTGGATCGCCGAACTGGACGGCGAACGGGCCGGCTGCGTCTTCTGCGTGCGCGACGAGGACCCCGGCACGGCCCGGCTGCGCCTGCTGCTGGTGGACCCCGCGGCGCGCGGCCACGGCATCGGCCGGGCCCTGGTCGACGCCTGTGTGCTCTTCGCCCGCGAGACCGGCCGGCGCGAGCTGGTGCTGTGGACGAACGACGTGCTGACCTCGGCCCGCCGGATCTACCAGGCGGCCGGATTCGAGCTGGTCGGACAGAAGCCGCACCACAGCTTCGGCAAGGATCTCGTCGGGCAGGACTGGCGAATGGTGCTGTAACGTCCGGAAAGTGAAGCTCGCGTTCTCGACCCTCGGCGTGCCCGGGCTGCCCATGGCGGACGTGGCCCGGCTGGCGGCCGAGCACGGCTGGCACGGCGTGGAGCTGCGGGCCGGTCACGACGAGCCGGTGCACGCGGGCCTGACGGAGCGCGAGCGGGCCTCGGTGCGCGGGGAGTTCCGCTCCGCGGGGGTCGGGATCGTCGCGGTCGCCTCCTACGTGCAGGTGGCCGCGCCGGGCGAGGACGAACCCGTGCTGCGCGCACTGCGCGACCACGTGCGGCTCGCCGCCGGCCTCGGGGCACCGCACCTGCGGGTGTTCCCGGGCGCGGGGAACGGGTCGGCCCCGGACGCCGCGGACACCCGCGCGGCCGGCCGCCTGGCCGCCGTGGCGCCGGAGGCGGCGGACCTGGGCGTACGTCTACTGCTGGAGACCCACGACTCGCACCGCACCGGCGCGGACGTGGCCCGGGTCCTCGGCCTTGTGGGCCATCACAGCACGGGCGCCCTCTGGGACGTACTGCATCCGTGGCTCGCCGGGGAGCAGCCCGAGTACACCTACCCGGTGCTGGCGCCGTACCTGGGCTACGTCCAGGTCAAGGACGTCTCCTCGGCGCAGGACACCACCCCGGTCCCGCTCGGTCACGGCACGGTGCCGCTCGCCGGGACGGTGGAGGTGCTCAGCCGGGCCGGCTGGGACGGCTGGCTGTGCTGGGAGTACGAGCGCCGCTGGTACCCGCAGGTGCGGGCGCTTCCGGAGCTGCTGTCACGGGGCCGCTCCCATCTGCTGGGGCTGCTCGGCGAATCGGCTTGACCCACCCGCCGCCGGCGGTCCGGGCGACCCGGGCGGGAGGCGCCGGTCACACCGGCCCCGCACCGGCCGCCGTATCCTTCGGCACCAGCGACTCTTCAGCGAAAGCGCCTGTCGCTGCGCGTACCGATGCGGAATTCCTGAACGACGAGGTGGACGGATGCTGGACCTGGCCCGGTTGCGGGCACTGCACGCGGTGCATGTGCACGGCTCCGTCGGCGCGGCGGCGACCGCCCTCGGCTACACCGCCTCCGCGGTCTCGCAGCAGATCACGAAGCTCGAGCGGGAGACCCGCACCACACTGCTGGAGCGGCAGGGCCGCGGGGTGGCGCTGACCGAGGCGGCACAGCTGCTGGCCGAGACGGCTCAGGAGCTGATGACCATCGTCGAGCGCGCGGAGGTCGCCCTGGAGGAGCGGCGCGGCAAGCCGACCGGGCGGCTGACGGCGGCGGCCTTCCCCACCGCCGCGCGCGGGCTGATGCCCGGCGTGCTCGCCGAACTGGCCGCCGCCCACCCGTCGCTGGAGCTGCGGATGCTGGAGGAGGGCGCGCACCGGGCCGTCGACCTGGTGGCGCGCGGCGTGGTCGACCTGGCCGTGGTGCACGACTGGGACATCGCGCCCCTGCCCGCCCCCGAGGGGCTGGAGCGGGTGGTGATCGGCGAGGACCGCTGCGACATCCTGGTGCCCGCCGGGCATCCGCTGGCGGCCCGGGGCCCGCTGGCGCGCGAGGACCTGACCGATCAGCGGTGGATCTGCCAGCCGCCGGGGCACGTCTGCCACGAATGGCTGATGCGGACCCTGCGGGAACTGGGCAGCGAGCCCGACCTCGCCTTCCAGGTCGCCGAGTACCAGACGCAGCTGGAACTGGTGGCCGCCGGAATGGGGATCGCGCTCGTGCCCCGGCTCGGGCGCGGGCCGGTGCCCGCGGGCGTGGCCGTGATGCCGCTGGAGCCGGCGCCGGTGCGGCGGCTGTACGCCTTGTGGCGCACGGGAGCGTCACGACGTCCGGCCATCAGTGAGACCGTCCGCGTGTTGCGGGCTCACTACCCGCAGGTGGGTGCCCGACCATAGGCGGATGTCCTCCACACGCAGGGAACCGTTCCGGGCCGCGTCCCGTCCAACCCACGTGCTGCTGATGAGTCTCCGCAAGGCGGTGTCGGTCACGCTGCTGGCTGCGTCGCTGACAACCCTCTCCGCCGCCTGCGGCCGGCAGCAGTCCGCCACCGGTGCGCCCCCCTCCGACAGCACCGGTGGCGGCCCCGCGTCGTCCGGCATCGTCTCGCCGACGTCCGACCCCAAGCCCCCCGCCTCCCCCTCCCCCTCTGTGTCCGTCTCGCCCTCGACGCCCCGTCAGGGCGGGATCGCCTCGCGCCGGGTGTACTTCTCCTCGGCGGTCCGGGCCCCGGCGCTGCACACGGTGCTGCACGACGAACGCGATCTGTCCCGGTTCCCGGGCTGGTTCGCCGCGTCCGATCCCGCGGTGGGCGCCGAGATCGCCAAGCGGGCCGCCGCCACGGACTTCTCGCGGAATGTGCTGGTCGCCTGGAACCGCACGACCGGCTGCAGCGCCGCGACGGACGCGCTGCTCTTCCGCAGCGGCGACCGGCTGGTGCTCGGGATCGACCAGCCGCCCCCGCCGCGCGAGTGCTTCGCGGCCCATCAGGTCGTCACCGTCTTCGAGGTGCCCCGCGACCGGATGCCCGCGCATCCGCGCTTCGCCCAGGAACAGAACCCGCAGCCCGACCCGGCCGGTCCGGGCCGGACCGTGGCCTTCGCCCGGCTGGACGGCGGGGAGCCCGCGCGCGGCGCGCGGAACGCCGAGGTGACCTCGGGCCGGCAGCTCGACGCCTTCCTCGCCCGGCTGTCGCCCAAGGACGCCAGGACCGTGCGCGGTCAGCTGGCGGCGCGCCCGTCCCGGCCGGGCGAGCGGCGCTTCGCCTTTTCGCTGACCGGCTGCCGGCCCACCGACGCCTGGCTGATGATCAGCCGGCAGGGCGTGTCGGCGGCCACGACCGGGGACGAGACGATCCGCTGCATCCAGGCGCAGCACTGGACCGCGGTCCTCGCGGTGGCGTCCTCCTTGGTGCCGGAGCGTGCCCGCCTCATTGACTGACAATAACTTTCCGGCTAAGCGTGTCTGCTTGAAGGTTTCTTTCAACCCCGCCTTCGACATGTCCCGTCTCCTCCTGCCGGAAGGAGTCCGTCATGCACAGCCCTCCCCGTCCGTCCCGCCGTGCCGTCCTCGGCGCCGCCGCGGCCGCCTCCACCGCCCTCGCCGTCGGCACCCCGGGCACCGCGAGCGCGGCCGCGGCGCACGACCGCAGACGCGTCCGCGCGATCATCGACCGGATGAGCATCGAGGAGAAGATCGGCCAGCTCTTCGTGATGCGGGTGTACGGCCATTCGGCCACCGCGCCCGACCCCGCCGACGTGGCGGCCAATCAGGCCGAGATCGGTGTCTCCAACGCCGCCGAGCTCATCGCCAAGTACCACGTCGGCGGCATCATCTACTTCGCGTGGGCCCACAACACCCGTGACCCGCACCAGATCGCCGACCTGTCCAACGGGATCCAGCGCGCCTCCCGCATCCCCCTGCTGATCTCCACCGACCAGGAGCACGGCGCGGTCACCCGCGTCGGCTCGCCCGCCACGCTCTTCCCGGGCGGGATGGCGCTCGGCGCCGCCGGGAGCGTGCGCGACGCCCGCACCGCGGCCGCCGTCGCGGGAGCCGAGCTGGCGGCCATGGGCATCAACCAGGACTACGCGCCGGTCGCCGACGTCAACGTCAACCCCGCCAACCCGGTCATCGGCGTACGGTCCTTCGGCGCCGACCCCAAGGCCGTGGCCTCGCTCGTGGCCGCCCAGGTGGCGGGTTACCAGGGGACCGGGGTCGTCGCCACCGCCAAGCACTTCCCCGGGCACGGCGACACCGGCACCGACAGCCACTTCGAACTGCCGGTCATCGCGCACTCCCTGGAGGAGTGGCGGCGCCTGGACGCGCCGCCGTTCCGGGCCGCCGTCGCCGCCGGCATCGACTCGATCATGACCGCGCACATCCTGGTGCCGGCGCTCGACGACTCCGGCGACCCCGCGACACTGTCCCGGCCGATCCTCACCGGCATTCTCCGCGAGGAGATGGGTTATGACGGCGTGGTGGTCACCGACGCCCTCGGCATGGAGGGCGTGCGCCAGAAGTACGGGGACGACCGCGTCCCCGTGCTCGCCCTCAAGGCGGGTGTCGACCAACTGCTCAACCCGCCTCTGCTGGAGACCGCGTGGCAGGGCGTGCTGGCCGCGGTGCGCTCCGGCGAGCTGACCGAGGAACGCATCGATCAGTCGCTGGTGCGCATCCTGACCCTCAAGGAGCGCAGGGGCCTGCTGGACCACCCCTACGTCACCCACCGCGGCGTGGACCGGGTCGTCGGCACCCGCGCCCACCTGGCCGCCGCGGACCGGATCACCGACGGCACGGTCACGCTGCTGGCCAACAACGGCACGCTGCCGCTCCCCGCCCGGCGCCGCCTGCTGGTCGTCGGCGCCGATCCGGCGGCGCCGTCGGGCACCGGAGGGCCGCCCACCGCCGTGCTGGCGGCCGCGCTCACCGCGCTCGGGCACCGGGCCCAGGCGCTGTCCACCGGGACCGCGCCCGGCCAGGCGGCGATCGACGCGGCGGTGGCCGCGGCGCGCGGCACCGACGCGGTGGTCGTGGCCACGTACAACGTCACCGCCGCCACGGACCGGCAGATCGCCCTGGTGCGGGCGCTGGCAGCCACCGGTGTGCCGGTGGTGCAGATCGCGATCCGCAACCCGTACGACGTCGCGCGGCTGGACGGGACGGCGGCGGCACTCGCCACCTACGGGTGGACGGACGTGTCCATGCGGGCGGCGGCACGGGTGCTGGCGGGCCGCGTACGGCCGGGCGGGAAGCTGCCGGTGGCGGTGGTCCGGGCGGACGAACCGACGCGCGACCTCTATCCCGTCGGGTGGGGTCTGGGGTACTGAGATGGAGCGCGCACGGCGGCCCCTCCCGGAACCGGTCCCGACCCCCTATCCTCCCCAAAGGGGGCACGTCGCCCGGGGGAAGTGGTGGGGGGCCGCCGTGCGCATTCAGACGATCTCGGGGCAGCTGCTGGGCGCGGCATGGCTGCTCGCCGTGCTGCTGGCGTCCTGCACGCCGAGCCCCGGCGGGACCGGCAGCAGCGCCGCCGGCCCGAGCACCACGCCGACCACGCAGGACGGGGTCTTCCTCGCCCAGGACGAGTGCGCGACCAGCGACCCGGTCGGCTCCTACCGCGAGATCCCCTGTGACGACCCGGCCGCCCTGGCCCGTGTGGTCACCCGCCTGTACGGGCTGCTGCCCGCCTCGCCGTCGCCGTCGTCGAAGGACGCCGCACGGCCCGGCGACCGCTGCCCCGCGACCACCGACTTCCTCCTGACCGTCAGCGCCGCCCAGCCGCAGGGCTACGCCTGCATGCGCAATCTGATGGCCCCCCACCCGGGCGACCCGGGCGAGGGCGGCGGACCGCGCACCATCGCGGGCGACTGCGTGTACACCTCACGGCACCACGAGGTGAAGGAGACCAACTGCGACGGCTCCGGGGCGCACAAGCCGCAGTACCGGGTGGTCCGACTGGCCTCCACCCGGGCCGCCTGCCCGAAGGACACGGTGCTGTACGTCCGGGTGGGCGGCGGGCCGGCGGGCGTGGGGTGCGCCCGCCGGCTGTGACGCGCGCGCCGGTCAGGGCCGCAGCGTGCCGTTCTCTGCGCCGGTGCGCCGGTCGAGCCGCGCGTCGTACGCGGCCAGCGGCTTCGCCCTGCCGGGGTCGGCCGTGACGGCGGCGGGGGCGACCCCGGCCCACTGGAGCACCTCGGCGGTGGCCTTCGCCTTGTCGGCCGCGCCCAGTGCGCCGATCACCGCGCCGTGGTTCGCGCCGGGCGCCCACATCACGTAGGCGTCGTGCGTGCCCCTGCCCGGGCGGAAGGGCTCGGCGCCCCAGGGATCGTTCTGCCCGTAGACGAAGAGCATGCGGTCGGCGTGGTACCGCACCCAGCGGTCGACGTCGCGCATCGCGTCGGGGCGGAAGCGCATCGGGATGGACCGCGGCACGTACGAGCGCGGCTGGTAGATGCCCGGATAGCGCAGCAGGCCCTTCAGGTGCGGGGTGGCGAAGGTGGGCGCGCCGAGTTCGGTGCCGGCCTGGTAGTAGTACGGCGTGTAGTACTCCAGGCCCTGGTCGGTGTAGAAGTCGAAACCGGAGACGCTGTCGACGAAGGAGTAGATCGCGTCGGTGGACGCGCTCGGCGCGGGGACGTCCGCGCACTCGGACGCCAGGTGGTACTGCCAGAACGCCCACACCAGGTCGAGGACGACGTTCTCGTAGGCCTTGTCCGCGCTGCCCACGGTGGTGAAGGTCAGTCCGTTGTCGTCGGCGTACTTCTGGTAGCGGGCCACGATCTCGTCGCGGCGCACCAGCGCCTCGCGCTGCACGGCGTTCAGGCGCGCCCGGCAGTCGGCGGTGCCCACGGTCCGGAAGAAGCGGGTGTACGCCGAGTCCTCGTCGTTCACCACGTCGTTGGGGGCCACATAGGCGACCGTGCCGGCCATGTCGTGCGGGTAGAAGCGGCGGTAGTAGGTGGCCGTCATCCCGCCCTTGCTGGCACCGGTGGCGAGCCAGTGCCGGGAGTAGATGGTCCGCAGGGCGCGGTAGATGCGGTGCTGGTCACTGGCGGCCTGCCAGATGTCGAGCCTGGACCAGTCGGCGGGCTCGGGGCGGGACGGGGTGAAGAACCGGTACTCCATGGAGACCTGGTTGCCGTCGACGATCTGCGTCGGCTCACGGCGCGAGGGTGTCGTGGAGAGGCCGTAGCCGGAGGTGTAGAAGACGGTCGGCCGGTCCTCGGACTTGTGCAGCACGGTGATCCGCTGCTGGAAGGTGCCCCGGGACGGATGCCGGTGGTCGACCGGCTGGGTGTAGTTCAGGACGAGGAAGCGGTAGCCGGTGACCGGCTTCTCCTCGATGAGGCTCATCCCGGGTATCGCCAGGATGCGGTCCTTGATGTCGGGGATGCCGGGCTCGCCGGCGGTCGCGGTGGCGACCGGGCCACCGACGGTGCCGATGAGCAGCATGAGCGCGAGCAGCCATCTGAGCGCGGTGCGCATGCCCCCTCCTTCGGGGTCGACGGACGTCCCCGTGAACCTATGAGGGGGAACTCGCCTGCCGCCAGGGGGCGTTGACAGCAGAACGCGGCCCGGACCACAGGGGTCCGGGCCGCGTTCGTACGGGCGGGCGGGGTCGACGACCGGCGCGGGCCGCCCGCGCGGGGGTCAGGCCACGGCCTCGCTGCTCTCGTCCTCGCCGACGAAGGTGCGCCACAGCGCGGCGTACCGGCCGTCGGCGGCCAGGAGTTGCTCGTGCGTGCCGTCCTCGACCACCCGGCCGTGGTCCATGACGACGACCCGGTCGGCGCGGGCGGCGGTGGTCAGCCGGTGGGCCACCACCAAGGTGGTGCGGCGCACCGCGAGCCGGTCGGCGGCCTGGTTGACCAGGGCCTCGGTGGCCAGGTCCAGGGCGGCGGTCGCCTCGTCGAGCAACAGCACGTCCGGGTCGACCAGTTCGGCGCGGGCCAGGGCGATCAGCTGACGCTGTCCGGCGGAGAGGTTGCGCCCGCGCTCGGAGACGGTGTGCAGATAGCCGCCGTCGAGGGTGGCGATCATCTCGTGGGCGCCGACAGCGCGCGCGGCGGCCTCCACCTCGGCGTCGGTGGCGTCCATGCGCCCGTAGGCGATGGCGTCGCGGACCGTGCCCTCGAAGAGGTACGCCTCCTGCGGGACGACGCCGAGCCGCTGCCGGTAGCCGGTCAGGTCGAGTTCGCGGATGTCCTCGCCGTCGACGAGCACCGCGCCCGAGGTGGGGTCGTAGAACCGGGCGACCATCTTGACCAGGGTGGACTTGCCCGCGCCGGTCTCGCCGACGAAGGCGACCGTCTGCCCGGCGGGGATCCGCAGTTCGACGCCGGCCAGCGCCTCGGCGGCGTCCTCGGCGTAGCGGAAGTGCACGTCGCGGAAGGCGATCTCGCCGCGCAGCCGGCCCACCTCGCGCGGTGCCCGGGCGGGCGGGGTCGTCGTCGGGGTGCGCAGCAGCTCGCGGATGCGGCCCAGGGACACCGACGCCTGCTGGTAGCCGTCGAAGACCTGGGAGAGCTGCTGCACGGGGGAGAAGAACAGATCGATGTAGAGCAGGTACGCCACCAGGGCACCGGCGGTGAGGGTGCCCGCGCCGATCCGGTGCGCGCCCACGATCAGCACCAGGGCGGCGGCCACGCTGGACAGCAACTGCACGAAGGGGAAGTACACGGAGATCAGCCACTGGCCGCGCACCCGCGCCTGGCGGTAGGCGTCGCTGCGGCCCGCGAACCGCTTCGCTCCGCCGCGCTCGCCGCGGAAGGCCTGCACGACCCGGAGCCCGGCGACGTGCTCCTGCAGGTCGGCGTTGACGACGCTGACCCGCTCGCGGGCCAGTTCGTACGCCTTGACCGACCTGCGGCGGAACACCCAGGTGGCCACCAGCAGCACGGGCAGCGTGGCGAAGACGATCAGGGCCAGCTCGACATCGATGGCAAGGAGCGCGACGAAGATGCCGACGAAGGTGAGCAGGCTGACCAGCGCGGTGACCAGGCCGGTCTGCAGGAACGTCGACAGGGCGTCGACGTCGGTGGTCATCCGGGTCATGATCCGGCCGCTCAGCTCGCGCTCGTAGTAGTCGAGCCCGAGCCGGTGCAGATGCGCGAAGATCTTCACGCGGAGCGTGTAGAGCACCCGCTCGCCGGTGCGGCCGGTCAGGCGGGTGGAGCCCCACTGCGCGGCCCACTGCGCGGCGACGACGGCGAGGCCGAGCAGCGAGGCCGCCCAGACCGCGCCGAGCGCGGTCTGCCGGACGCCGGAGTCGATGCCGTGCCGGATCAGGACCGGCAGCAGCAGTCCCGCGAGCGCGTCCACGGCGACCAGCAGCAGGCTGAACAGCAGCGGGCCGCGGAAGCCGCGCAGCATGCTGCGCAGGCCGAAGTCCTTGTCGACGTCCGCGGCGGCCTTCTCGTCGATGTCCGGGACGTCGTCGGCGGGCGGCAGCGCGGCGACCTGGGCGAGGAGTTCGGGCGTGGCGGGCATGCCGGCCATGGCCGAGGCCATGCCGCCGGGGCCGCCGCGGGCGGCGGCCCCGGCGGGCACCGCGCTCCTGCGGTCGGTCGTCTCGTCGCGGTGGCGGCGGTCCTCGGGCCACAGCTCGGGGGTGACGCCGCCGGCCGGCGGCACGTCGGGGACGGCAGGACGGTCAGGGTGGTCGGGGCGGTCGAGCAGGCCGGTGATCGCGCCCTCCCCCGGCCACGGGGACGCGGCGGCCGCGATCTCGCCGGCCGGGTCGTGGGTCACGACGTCGGCGCCGAGCTCGTCGGGGTCGGTCAGCAGCCGGCGGTACAGCGCGCACCGCTCCTGCAGTTCCTCGTGGGTGCCGATGTCGACCAGCCGTCCGGCCTCCAGGACGGCGATGCGGTCGGCGAGCGCGAGGGTGGACCGGCGGTGCGCGATCAGCAGCGTGGTGCGGCCCGCCATGACCTCGCGCAGGGCGTCGTGGATCTCGGCCTCGACGCGGGCGTCGACCGCCGAGGTAGCGTCGTCCAGGACGAGCAGCCGGGGGTCGGTGAGGATCGCGCGGGCGAGGGCCACGCGCTGGCGCTGGCCGCCGGACAGGGTCAGGCCCTGTTCGCCGACCACGGTGTCGTAGCCCTGGGGAAGGGCCGAGATGAACCCGTGGGCCTGCGCGTGCCGGGTCGCGGCGAGGACCTGCTCGTCGGTGGCGTCGGGGTGGCCGTAGGCGATGTTGGCGCGCACGGTGTCGGAGAACAGGAAGCTGTCCTCGGGCACGAGGCCTATGGCGTCGCGCAGCGAGTCGAAGGTCAGCTCGCGCACGTCCTCACCGCCGACGCGCACCGCGCCGCCCGTGACGTCGTAGAAGCGCGGCAGCAGCAGCGAGACGGTGGACTTGCCGCTGCCCGAGGCGCCGACCACCGCCACGGTCTCGCCGGGGGCGACGCTGAGGGAGAAGTCGTCCAGCACCGGGCGGGCCGGGTCGTAGCCGAAGCTGACGTGGTCGAACTCGACGGTGGCCGCCGCCTCGCGGGGCAGTTCCCCTGAGCCTTCCCGCAGGCTGGGCCGCGTGTCGATGAGTTCGGTGACACGCTCGACGCCGGCCCGGGCCTGCTGGCCGACGGTGAGCATCACGGTGAGCATCCGCACCGGGCCGGTGAGCTGCGCGAGATAGGTGGAGAAGGCGACGAAGGTGCCGAGCGTGATCTGGCCGCGCACCGCCATCCAGCCGCCCAGCGCGAGCATGCCGACCTGGCCGAGCGAGGGGACGGCCTGCAGCGCCGGGCTGTAGCGCGCGGTGAGGCGGATCGTGCGCAGCCGGCCCGCGAACAGCCGCTCGCTGACCGCGCGCATCTTGGACATCTCCTGCTGCTCCTGGCCGAAGCCCTTGACCACGCGGACGCCCGTGACCGAGCCGTCCACGATGCCGGCGACCGCCGCCGCCTGCCCCTGGGCGTACCAGGTGGCGGGGAACAGCGTCCTGCGGCTGCGGTCGGCCAGGAACCACAGGGCGGGGGCGACGGCCAGGGCGATCACCGTCAGCAGGGGCGAGAGCACGAGCATGACGACGAGCGACATCACGAACAGCAGGACGTTGCCGATCATCATCGGGGCCATGAAGAGCAGGCCCTGGATGAGCTGGAGGTCGCTGGTGGCCCGGCCGACGACCTGGCCGGTGTTGAGTTCGTCCTGGCGCACGCCGTCGAGCCGGGTGAGCGAGTGGAACATCTCCGTGCGCATGTCGTGCTGCACGTCGAGGGCAAGCCGGCCGCCGTAGAAGCGCCGCACGAAGGTCAGTACGTAGACCACGACGGCGGCGGCTATCAGCACGGCCGCCCAGGGCGCGAGCGGCTTGTCGTGCTTGACGATCACGTCATCGATGATGATCTTCGGCACGAGCGGCACCAGGGCCATCACCGCCATGCCGCCGAGCGACGAGCCGAGTGCGAGCAGGACGTTCCGCCGGTACCGCCAGGTGTAACCCGTCAGCCGGCGCAACCATCCCGGCCCGGCTCCGCCGCTCTTTCCCTCGTCGTCCTTCGCCGCCACCACGGTCCTCTCGTCGGTTCTTCTCCGCCGGAGGATCACAACGCCCCGATGTGCGGATTTCATCCTCCCGAAACAAAGCTACGTCGAAGGTCCGACAGCGGTCGGTCCCGGCGGACTCTCCGCGACCGACCGCTGTCGGCCGCCGGTGACCGGCCGACAGCGGCGGCGCGGCTGCACCCGCGGGGCGTGCGGCCGCGTGACCGGCTCCGCCTACCGGTGCGTCGGCGCGAACATCCGCAGCAGTGCCGGGAGGACCACCACCGAGGGCCCGGGGGCGGCCAGCGCGTCGGCGAGGTCGTCGCGCAGCCGCTCGGGGGTCGTACGGACGCCGGGGACGCCGAAGGACTCGGCCAGGGCGGCGAAGTCGGGCCGGGCCAGGTCGGTCGCGGTGGCCTCGCCGAAGGCGTCGGTCATGTACTCGCGCAGGATGCCGTAGCCGCCGTCGTCCACGACGAGCCAGGTGACGGGCAGGTCGTACTGCCGGGCCGTGGCGAGTTCGGCGATCGAGTACATGGCGCCGCCGTCGCCCGAGACGGCCAGCACCGGCCGGGTGCGGTCCGCGGTGGCCGCGCCCAGTGCGGAGGGGAAGCCGTAGCCGAGGCCGCCCGCGCCCTGGGCGGAGTGCATCGCGCCGGGCCACGCCGACCACGCCCAGTAGGCCAGGATCGTCATGTCCCAGAAGCTGGGCGCGTCCCCGGGGAGGGCGTCCCGCACGGCGGCCAGCACACGCTGTTCCAGGCCGAGGTCCTGACCGTCCAGGCGCGCCCTGATCCGCTCCAGCACCCCGGCCACCGCCGGGGCCGCCCGCGGGTCGCGCCGCTCGCCGGCGGCCTCGGCGAGGGCACCCAGGGCGAGGCGGGCGTCGGCGTGGATGCCGAGGGCCGGGTGGTTGGACTCCAGCTTGCCGAGATCGGCCTCGATCTGGATCACCCGGCCGCGTGGACGGAACGTGTGGTAGTTCGAGGAGAGTTCGCCGAGTCCGGAGCCGACCACCAGCAGGACGTCGGCGGCCTCCAGGAAGTCGGTGGTGTGCCGGTCCTCCAGCCAGCTGCGCAGCGACAGCGGGTGCTCCCAGGGAAAGCCGCCCTTGCCGCCGAAGGTGCAGGCCACCGGGGCGTCCAGCTTCTCGGCGAGCGCGAGGAGTTCGGCGCCCGCACCGGAGCGGACCACACCGCCGCCGGCCAGGACGACCGGCCGTTCGGCGCGCGAGAGCAGCGCGGCCGCCTCCGCGATCAGCTCCGGACGCGGGCGCGGCGGCCTGGGATCGACCGCCAGCGCCGCGACCGGCGGGACGGTGACCGGCGCGAGCAGCACGTCCTGCGGGATCTCCACCCACACCGGCCCGCAGGGCGCGGTGAGCGCCGCCTCCCAGGCCGCGGCGAGGGCCGAGGGGATTTGGGAGGCGGTGCGCACGGTGTGCACGGACTTGACGATGTCGCGGAACGACGCCTGCTGGTCGGTCAGTTCGTGCAGGTGGCCGTGGCGGCCGCCGCCGAGACCGGCGACCGGCACCTGGCTGCCGACGGCCACGACCGGCACCGACGCGGCGGCCGACTCCTGGAGCGCGGCGAGCGTCATCAGCGAGCCGGGTCCGGTGGAGACCAGCAGCGGGGCGGGTCTGCCGGTGACGCGGGCGTACGCGTCGGCCGCGAAGCCCGCGTTGTTCTCGACGCGCAGGCCGACGTACTCCAGCGTCGAGCGCCGCAGGGCGTCGAAGGCGCCGAGCGCGTGCTGCCCGGGCAGACCGAAGACGGTGGTCGCACCGAGCGCCGACAGGGACTCGGTGACCAGGTCGCCTCCGTTCCTGTGGTTCACGCGCGGTCGGCCGCGATCTGCCGGGTCATGATCGTGGTGAGCTCGTACGCGGTGTGGGAGGCGGCGACGCTGGTGATCTCGGCGTGGTCGTACGCGGGGGCGACCTCGACGACGTCGGCGGAGATCAGCCGGCAGGACGCCAGACCGCGCAGGATCTCCAGCAGCTCGCGGGAGGTGATGCCGCCGGCCTCGGGGGTGCCGGTGCCGGGGGCGTGGGCGGGGTCGAGGACGTCGATGTCCACGGAGATGTACAGGGGGCGGTCGCCGATGCGCTCGCGCAGCTGCTGGGCGACCTCGTCGGCGCCGCGCCGGTAGACGTCGGCCGAGGTGACGATGCCGAAGCCCATCTTCTCGTCGTCGGTGAGGTCCTGCTTGCCGTAGAGCGGGCCGCGCGTGCCGACGTGGGAGAGCGCGGAGGTGTCGAGGATGCCCTCCTCGACGGCGCGGCGGAAGGGGGTGCCGTGGGTGTACTCGGCGCCGAAGTAGGTGTCCCAGGTGTCGAGGTGCGCGTCGAAATGCAGCAGCGCGACGGGGCCGTGCTTGCGGGCCATGGCGCGCAGCAGCGGCAGGGAGATGGTGTGGTCGCCGCCGAGGGTCATCAGGCGGGCGCCGGTGTCGAGCAGGTCGTCGGCGGCGGCCTGGACGGTCTCGACGGCCGCGTTGATGTCGAACGGGTTGGCGGCGATGTCACCGGCGTCCGCGACCTGGGCGAGCGCGAAGGGCGAGGCGTCCTGCGCCGGGTTGTAGGGGCGCAGGAGGCGCGAGGCCTCGCGGATCGCGTTGCCGCCGAAGCGGGCGCCGGGGCGGTAGGACACGCCCGCGTCGAAGGGGACACCGACCACGGCGACGTCGGTGCTGCCCACCTCGTCGAGGCGCGGCAGCCGCGCGAAGGTGGCGGGCCCGGCGTAGCGCGGGGTACGGGAGGAGTCGACGGGACCGCGCGGTGCGCTGCTGCTCATGGGTGACTGCCTGCTTTCATCCGCTTGATGCGTTCTGGTCGCTTTGTCAATGATCCGGCCGCAACGGTCCGTTCACGCCCCGGGCGGGAACCTGCCGCACACATCCGGCCCGGCCGCCGTCCGCCTGTGGCGACACTAGGTGGCCGCGAAGGGACCCTTAAGTGTACGTTTCCTCCATATGAGCCGGTCCGAATGGAGGGAACGCACATGACGTCCCCGCGGCAGGACCTCGTGCCGCTCACGCCCCAGATCCCGCTGTCCGCGCTGCTGGCCCTGCCCGACCTCGGGCTGCGCCAAGTGGCCGGACCGCCGGCGGCACAGGCGGATGTGCGCGTCCAGTGGGTGCACACCAGCGAGATGGAGGACCCCGTCCCCTATCTCCTCGGCGGCGAACTGCTGCTCACCGCGGGGGTGCACTTCGCCGCCGGGGCCGACGCCGGGCCCTATCTGGACCGGTACGTCGCCCGCACCGTGGAGGCCGGCGCCGCCGCGCTGGGCTTCGGCCTCGCCCCGGTCCACGACAAGATCCCGGCGGCACTGGCCGAGGCCTGCGACCGCCACGGGCTGCCGCTGGTGGAGGTGCCGCCGCGCACCCCGTTCACGGCCGTGGCCCGCGCCGTCTGGCAGGCCATGGGCGAGGCGCGGACCCGTGAGCTGCGGCACGTGACGGAGGCGCAGCAGGCGCTCGCCGCGGCGGCCGCCCGCCCCGACCCCGTCCCGGCCGTGCTGCGCCGGCTGGCCCGGCGGCTCGACGCCTGGGCGGCGCTCGTCGCACCGGACGGCTCGGAGGTGTACACCGCCGGCACCGCGCCGGACCCGGGAAGCCGCGAGGCGGCCCACCGGCTGGCCCGCGTGGTCGGCCCCGCCGCCTCCGCCCGTCCGCCGTCCTCGGCCACCGACATATACGGCGGGACACGGCTGTCCGCCTACGCCCTGGCCGGCGGGGGCCCCGGTGAGCGGCCGGCCCTCGTCCTGGCCTCCTCGCACCCCGACCCGGCCGACCACGCGGTGGCCAATGTGGCGGCCGTCCTGCTGTCCCTGCTCACCGGGCCGCACCTGGGGGCGCCGGAGGCCGCACGGTCGGCCGCACTGGTGCGCCTGCTGCTCGGCGCGGCGCCGGAGGAGGCCACCGCCCTGCTGGGACCGGACGGGCCGTGGCTCGTCGTGCACGCCCTGCGCCGCGGCGCGCCCGCCGACCAGGCCGCGGCCGCCGCACTCGGCTCCGCCCTGGGCACCGCCCTGCTGGATCCCGGGGGCGAGGCGGTACGCCTGCTGCTGCCCGCGGACCGCGAGGTCGCGGCGCAGCCCGGCTGGACGCTCGGAGTGAGCGCCCCGGTGTCCGCCGCCGCGCTGGACGAGGGCGACCGCCAGGCGGCGGGCGCGGCGCGGCGGGCCGTCGCGGGCCGCAGCGCACTGGTGCGGCACCGGGGCGCGGACGGCGGGATGGCGGACCTGGTCGCCCCGGACGACGCCAGGGCGCGGGCGCGCGAGGTACTGGCTCCCCTCGCCGGCTCCCCCGCCCTGCTGGAGACGCTGCGCACCTGGATCGGGCTGCACGGCAGCTGGGACCGCGCCTCCGTCGCCCTGGGCGTGCACCGCAACACCGTGCGGCAGCGGATCGGCCGCGCCGCCACCGCGCTGGACGTCGATCCCGACGACCCGGACGTGCGTATGGAGCTGTGGTTCGCGCTGCGCTGGCTGTGAACGGAACGCCCGGGGACGGCCCGCGCCCCCGGATTCCTGACGCCCCGGCAGGAGGTCACGCCTCGGCGTCGATCGCATCCCGGCCGCACGGAGCTTCGACGGCACGGGAGAATGAGGGCATGCTGCCCCATCTCACCGTGCCCTCCCGCCAGGAACTCGCCGACCACCTCGTCGCCACGCGCATAGCGGGCGACGTCGCCACCCCCCGCGAGAACAACCGCTCCCACTACGGCCGGCTCGCCGCGGGCGACCGCCACTACTGGCTCGGCCTGGAACTCGGCGACCGATGGACGGACGAGGAGGCCGTGCTCGCGGTCATGGCCGAGCGCTGCGGCGTCGTGGCCGACCCGGAGTTCCGTTCCGGGCAGGACACCATCGATCCGGAGCTCACCATCAGCGCTCTCGAGCGGGCCGCCCGCGTGCTCTCCAAGGCCGTGGAGGACGGGCAGCGCGTGCTGTTCGCCACCGGCCACCCCGGCGGCCTGCTGGACGTCCACCGCACACTGGCCGCCGCGCTGCGCGCCGCCGGCTGCGAGGTGATGGCCGTCCCCGGCGGCCTGTCCACGGAGGAGGGCGGGGTCTTCCAGTTCTGCGACGTGACGATGCTGGAGCGCGGCGCCACCCTGTGGCACACCCACTCCCCCGCCCCCATGGCGGCGGTCCTGGACGCGCTGGCCGCGCAGGACCTGCCGCTGCCCGACCTGGTGGTCGCCGACCACGGCTGGGCGGGATGCGCCGGGCAGCGCGGCATCACCGCGATCGGCTTCGCCGACTGCAACGACCCGGCGCTCTTCCTCGCCGAGGCCGAGGGCACCGTCTCCGTCACCGTCCCGCTCGACGACCACGTCACCGACCCGCGCTTCTACGACCCGATGACCGGCTACCTGCTGGACGCCGCCGGCCTGAACCGCCCGGCCTGACGCCCGTCCCGACGACGCCCAGCGGTGTCCTTCACCATGGGGCAGGCCGGAGAGCGGCTCCATGGTGCGGGCTCCGCCTCACCGCCGGGACCAGGACGTGCGCGGGATCCGGACCAGGCCCTCCTGGATGACGGAGACGGCCAGCCGTCCGTCCCGGGTGTAGATGCGGGCGGTGCCGAGCCCGCGGCCGCCTGAGGCGGACGGGCTCTGCTGGTCGTACAGCAGCCACTCGTCCGCACGGAACGGCCGGTGGAACCACATGGCGTGGTCCAGGCTCGCCCCCACCACGTCGCCGAGCGCCCAGCCGCCGCGTCCGTGCGCCAGCAGCACGGAGTCCAGCAGTGTCATGTCCGACACATAGGTGGCCAGGCAGACGTGCAGCAGCGGGTCGTCAGCGAGCTTGCCGTCGGTGCGGAACCACACCTGGGAGCGGGCCTCGCGCGGACCGCGCTCATGGGCGAGGAACGGCGGGTCGTCCACGTAGCGCAGGTCCACGGCGGCACGCGCCTCCAGGAGGCGGTCCACCACCGTGGGGTCGGGGAAGCGGTCGGCGTGCGACCGCAGCAGTTCCTCGCCGGTGGGCAGGGTCTCCGGGTCCGGGGCGGCCGGCATCGGCTCCTGGTGCTCCAGGCCTTCCTCGTACGTCTGGAAGGACGCGGAGAGGTGGAAGATCGGCTGCCCGTGCTGCACCGCCACGACGCGCCGGGTGGTGAAGGAGCGGCCGTCGCGTATGCGGTCGACCTGGTAGACGATCGGCGCGCCGGGGTCGCCCATGCGCAGGAAGTACGCGTGCAGGGAGTGCGCGTCGCGCCCTTCGGGCACGGTGCGCCCGGCCGCCACCAGCGCCTGGGCGGCGACCTGGCCGCCGAAGACGCGGGGGACGACGGCCCAGCGGCTGGTGCCGCGGAACATGTCCTGCTCGATCCGCTCGAGGTCGAGCAGATCGAGCAGGGACTGCAGACTTGCGTTGGTCACGGTGCTCTCTCGGGCCGGGCGGCGGACCGCTCGGTCACAGGCCCATCGACTTGGCGATGATCGACTTCATGACCTCGCTGGTGCCGCCGTAGATGCGGTGCACGCGGTTGTCCGCGTACAGGCGGGCGATCGGGTACTCCAGCATGTAGCCGTAGCCGCCGTGCAGCTGGAGGCAGCGGTCGATGACCTTGGCCGCCGTCTCGGTGCAGAACAGCTTGGCACGCGCGGCGTCGGCGGCGGTGAAGTCGCCCTGCTCGTGGGCCTCCAGCGCGCGGTCGACGACGGCCTGCATGGCGTCCACGTCCGAGGCGCACTCGGCGAGCACGAACTTGGTGTTCTGGAACTCGGCGACGGCCTTGCCGAAGACCTTGCGGTCGCGCACGTACTGGGTGGCGAAGCGGACGGCGGCGTCGGCCTGCGCGTAGGAGCCCACCGCGATGGCGAGGCGCTCGACCGGCAGGTTGTGGGCCAGGTAGGAGAAGGCCTTGCCCTCCTCGCCGAGCAGGTCCTCGACGGGCACCTTGACGTCGGTGAAGGACAGCTCCGCGGTGTCGGAGGTGCGCAGGCCGATCTTCTCCAGCTTGCGGCCGACCGCGTAGCCCTCGCTCTTGGTGTTGACGACGAGGATCGACAAGCCGCCGCGGCGGTCCTCCGGGGTGGCGGGCGCGGTGCGGCAGACCACGAGCACGCGGTCGGCGACGACACCGCCGGTGATGAAGGTCTTGGCGCCGTTGAGGACGTAGTGGGTGCCGTCCTCGGAGAGCTTGGCGTTGGTGGTCATGCCGGCCAGGTCGGAGCCGGTGCCCGGCTCGGTCATGGCGATGGCCGTCATCATGTCGCCGCTGATGAAGTCCGGCAGCCAGCGCTTCTTCTGCTCCTCGCCGGCGAACTCCAGGAGGTACGGGAGCACCAGGCCGGTGTGCACGCCGCTGCTGCCGAAGCTGACGCCGGCGCGGGCGGTCTCCTCGGTCACCACGGCGCTGAACTTCCAGCTCGTGACACCGGCGCCGCCGTACTCCTCCGGCACCTCGATGCCGAAGATGCCCAGCTCGCCGAGGCGGTTGTAGAACTCGCGGGGCGGGTAGCCGGCCTCCTCCCACTGGGAGTAGACCGGGACGACCTCGCGGGCGATGAAGTCCCGGACGGTCTCCCGGAACGCCTCGTGGTCCTCGTTGAATACCGTGCGACGCACTTGGCGCCTCCTCTGCAGACCGAGCGTGAATAAGCAAGCGCTCAGTAAGTTACTTCCCGGTCGCGCGGACTGTCCAGAGCCGCAAAGGCGCCCAGGGCCAGCCGGTGCAGCAGCACGGCGGTCGCCGCCCGTCCCGGAAGCCCGCCGTGCGGACCGAGGTGGGGCGTGGAATTGAGCAGCCCGAAGACGGCGTGCACGGCCGCCCGCGCCTCGGCCTCCGCGGCCCCCGGGTGGACCTGGCGGACGACGGTGACCCACTGCTCGACGTACTGGCGCTGCAGCTGGCGCACCAGCTTGCGGTCGGACTCGCGCAGCCGGTCCAGCTCCCGGTCGTGCAGGATGATCAGCGCCCGGTCGTCCAGGGCGAAGTCGATGTGGCCCTGGACCAGCGCGTCCAGCGCGGCCGCGGGGTCGCCCGCCTCGGCGACGCGCATCCGGCCGGCCGCGTGCAGCCGGCCGCTGATGCCGACGAGCAGCTCGGCCAGCATCGCGTCCTTGCCCGCGAAGTGCCGGTACAGGCCCGGGCCGCTGATGCCGCAGGCGGCCCCTATCTCGTCCACACCGACGCCGTGGAACCCGCGTTCGGCGAAGAGCCGCGCGGCCTCCTGCAGGATCTGGTCGCGTCTGCCGCTCGCCGCCCTGGCGGCCGTCCTCGTGGGCTCCACACCGCACCTTTCCGGGCGGCGTCCGGCGTCCGGCCGCCCCCGCGATCTCGTGGTCCTCATATTCTAGACAGTGGTGTTAACGACCGCTAACGTAGGGGACATCACAGTTAACGACCGCTAACACCCGGGGGCCCGCGACATGGAAGCACCCGTTCTCGCCAGCGCCGCGGATCCGGCGGGCGAGGCCTTTCACGCCAACGCCAAGGCGCACGCGGAGCTGTCCGCGCAACTGCGCGAGAAGCTCGCCGCGGCCGCCCTCGGCGGCGGGGAGAAGGCCCGCGCCCGGCACACCGCGCGCGGCAAGCTGCTCCCCCGCGACCGCGTGGACGGACTGCTCGACCCCGGATCGCCCTTCCTGGAGCTGGCGCCGCTGGCCGCCGACGGGATGTACGACGGGCAGGCCCCGGCCGCCGGCGTCGTCGCCGGGATCGGCCGGGTCTCCGGCCGGGAGGTCGTGATCGTCGCCAACGACGCCACGGTCAAGGGCGGCACGTACTACCCGATGACGGTCAAGAAGCACCTGCGCGCGCAGGAGATCGCTCTCGACAACCGGCTCCCCTGCCTCTACCTCGTGGACTCCGGCGGCGCCTTCCTGCCGAAGCAGGACGAGGTCTTCCCCGACCGCGACCACTTCGGCCGGATCTTCTTCAACCAGGCCACCATGTCCGCGCGCGGCATCCCGCAGATCGCGGCCGTGCTCGGCTCCTGCACGGCCGGCGGCGCCTACGTGCCCGCGATGAGCGACGAGGCCGTCATCGTCCGCGGCCAGGGCACGATCTTCCTGGGCGGGCCGCCGCTGGTGAAGGCCGCCACCGGTGAGGTCGTGACCGCCGAGGAGCTGGGCGGCGGCGAGGTCCACTCCCGGGTCTCCGGCGTCACCGACCACCTGGCCGAGGACGACGCCCACGCCCTGCGCATCGTGCGGAACATCGTGGCGACCCTGCCCGCCCGCGGCGCGCTGCCCTGGACGGTCGCGCCCGTCGAGGAGCCCGCCGTCGACCCCGCGGGCCTCTACGGCGCGGTCCCGGTCGACTCGCGCACCCCCTACGACGTCCGCGAGGTGATCGCCCGCATCACCGACGGCAGCCGCTTCGCGGAGTTCAAGTCCGAGTACGGCACGACGCTGGTGACCGGCTTCGCCCGCATCCACGGCCACCCGGTCGGCATCGTCGCCAACAACGGCATCCTGTTCTCCGAATCCGCCCAGAAGGGCGCGCACTTCATCGAGCTGTGCGACCAGCGCGGCATCCCGCTGCTCTTCCTCCAGAACATCTCCGGCTTCATGGTGGGCCGGCAGTACGAGGCCGGCGGCATCGCCAAGCACGGCGCCAAGATGGTGACCGCGGTCGCCACGACCCGGGTGCCCAAGCTCACCGTCGTCATCGGCGGCTCCTACGGCGCGGGCAACTACTCGATGTGCGGGCGCGCCTATTCGCCTCGCTTCCTGTGGATGTGGCCCAACGCCAAGATCTCCGTCATGGGCGGCGAGCAGGCGGCCTCCGTGCTGGCCACCGTCAAGCGCGACCAGATCGAGGCGGCCGGCGACACCTGGGCGCGGGAGGACGAGGAGAGCTTCAAGTCCCCGATCCGGGCGCAGTACGAGGAGCAGGGCAACGCGTACTACGCGACGGCCCGGTTGTGGGACGACGGCGTCATCGACCCGCTGCAGACCCGCCAGGTGCTCGGGCTCGCCCTCACCGCCTGCGCCAACGCGCCCATTCCGCAACGCGATCCCGAGGCGCCGGGCTACGGCGTCTTCCGGATGTAGGGGGACGACCGTGACTGAGCAGATGTTCGACACCGTCCTGGTCGCCAACCGCGGCGAGATCGCGGTCCGGGTCATCCGCACCCTGCGGCGGCTCGGGGTGCGTTCGGTCGCCGTCTTCAGCGACGCGGACGCCGACGCCCGCCATGTGCGCGAGGCCGACACCGCCGTGCGCATCGGTCCGGCGGCCGCCGCCGAGAGCTACCTGTCCGCCGAGCGGCTGCTGGAGGCGGCCGCCCGCACCGGGGCCCAGGCCGTCCACCCCGGCTACGGGTTCCTCGCCGAGAACGCCGCCTTCGCCCGCGCCTGCGAGGGCGCCGGGCTCGTCTTCATCGGCCCGCCCGCCCGCGCGATCGAGCTGATGGGCGACAAGATCCGCGCCAAGGAGACCGTCCAGGCGGCCGGCGTACCGGTGGTGCCCGGCAGCAGCGGCAGCGGACTGACCGATGCCCAGCTGACCGCCGCCGCCCTGGAGATCGGCACCCCCGTGCTGCTCAAGCCGTCCGCCGGCGGCGGCGGCAAGGGTATGCGCCTGGTGCGCGACGAGGCGCTGCTCGCCGAGGAGATCGCGGCCGCCCGGCGCGAGGCCCGCGGCTCCTTCGGCGACGACACGTTGCTGGTGGAGCGGTGGATCGACCGCCCCCGGCACATCGAGATCCAGGTGCTCGCCGACGGCCACGGCCATGTCGTCCACCTCGGCGAGCGCGAGTGCTCGCTGCAGCGCCGCCACCAGAAGGTGATCGAGGAGGCCCCCTCCGTCCTGCTGGACGAGGAGACCCGGGCCGCCATGGGCGCGGCCGCCGTGCAGGCGGCACTGTCCTGCGGCTATGTCGGCGCGGGCACGGTGGAGTTCATCGTCCCCGGCGCCGATCCGGCCGCGTACTGCTTCATGGAGATGAACACCCGGCTCCAGGTCGAGCACCCGGTCACCGAACTCGTCACCGGGCTGGATCTGGTGGAGTGGCAGGTACGGATCGCCGCAGGCGAACGGCTGCCCCTCGCCCAGGAGGACATCGCGCTCAGCGGCCACGCCGTGGAGGCGCGGATCTGCGCGGAGGTCCCCTCGCGGGGCTTCCTGCCCTCGGCCGGCACGGTGCTGGCACTGGCCGAGCCCACCGGTGAGGGCGTCCGCGTCGACTCCGGTCTGACCGCGGGCAGCGAGATCGGCACGTCCTACGACCCGATGCTGGCCAAGGTCGTCGCGCACGGCCCGGACCGCGCCACCGCGCTCCGCCGGCTGCGGGCGGCGCTCGCCGGGACGAGCGTGCTGGGCCTGGAGACCAACACCGGTTTCCTGCGGCGCCTGCTGGCGCACCCCCAGGTCGTCTCCGGCGAGCTGGACACCGGGCTGATCGACCGCGAGCTGGCCGGGCTCGTGCCGGCCGAGGTGCCCGCGGAAGTCTACGCGGCGGCGGCGCTGCTGCGGCACGCGGCGCTGGAGCCGGCGGCGCGGTCGTGGACCGACCCGTTCTCCGTGCCGAACGGCTGGCGGCTGGGCGGCGAGCCCGCGTGGACGCCGCACTGGCTGCGCGTGGCGGGACGGGAGCCGGTCGCGCTGCAGGTGCGCGGCCGGGCGGGCGACGCCGAGGTGCGCGTCGGTGACGCCCCCGCCGTGCGGGCCCGGCTCGTCGCCGGGAGCGGCCCGCGGATCACGGTGGAGTGGGACGGCGTCACGCATGCCTTCGACCACGCCGGCGAGTGGCTCGGCCGGGACGGCGACGGCTGGCACGTCCAGGCGTACGACCCCGTCGAGGCGGCGTTGCGCGGCGGCGCGGGCGCCGGCGGGGTGGACACCCTCGCCGCGCCCATGCCCGGCACGGTGACCGTGGTCAAGGTCGCCAAGGGCGACGAGGTCACCGCGGGCCAGAGCCTGCTGGTGGTCGAGGCGATGAAGATGGAGCACGTCATCACCGCCCCGCACGACGGCACGGTCACCGAGATCGACGTGAGCCCGGGCAGCACGGTCGCCATGGACCAGGTGCTCGCCGTCGTCACGCCGCACCAGGACCCGCACCAGGAAGAGGCGAAGTGATGGCCGGCGAACGCCTTGGACTGCCCATGTCCCTGCCCCTGGACGGGCTCCCGCGCCGGGTGCGCATCCACGAGGTCGGCGCGCGCGACGGGCTGCAGAACGAGAAGACCACCGTGCCGACCGAGGTGAAGGCGGAGTTCGTGCACCGCCTGGCCGACGCCGGGCTGACGACCATCGAGGCGACGAGCTTCGTGCACCCCAAGTGGGTGCCCCAACTGGCCGACGCCGAGCAGCTGATGCCCCTGCTGGACGACCTCGGCGAGGGCGTGCGGCTGCCGGTGCTGGTGCCCAACGACCGCGGCCTGGAGCGGGCGCTCGCCCTGGGCGTGCGCGAGGTCGCCGTCTTCGGCAGCGCCACGGAGTCCTTCGCCAAGGCCAACCTCAACCGCACGGTGGACGAGTCCCTGGAGATGTTCGCGCCGGTGGTGACCCGTGCCCGCGAGGCGGGGGCCAAGGTGCGCGGCTATCTGTCGATGTGCTTCGGCGACCCCTGGGAGGGCGCGGTGCCGGTCGGCCAGGTCGCCGCCGTCGCCCGCCGCCTGTACGACCTGGGGTGCGACGAGCTGAGCCTCGGCGACACCATCGGGGTGGCGACCCCCGGCCACGTGGTGGCCCTGCTGGACGCCCTGGCCGGCTTGGGCGTGCCCGTCGACCGGCTCGCCGTGCACTTCCACGACACCTACGGCCAGGCGCTGTCCAACACCCTGGCCGCCCTCCGGCAGGGCGTCGGCGTCGTCGACGCCTCCGCCGGCGGTCTCGGCGGCTGCCCGTACGCCAAGAGCGCCACCGGCAATCTCGCCACCGAAGACCTGGTCTGGATGCTCGACGGCCTCGGCATCGAGACCGGCGTCGACCTCGGCCGTCTCACCGCCACCAGCGTGTGGATGGCCGGTCAATTGGGCCGACCCAGCCCCTCCCGCACCGTCCGCGCCCTCTCCCACCAGGAGTGATCACTGCCATGACGACCGCCCACCGGCTCCCCGCCGAGTACGAGGAACTCCGCCGCACGGTCGAGGAGTTCGCGCACGACGTCGTAGCTCCGAAGATCGGCGAGTTCTACGAGCAGGACGAGTTCCCCTACGAGATCGTCCGCGAGATGGGCCGCATGGGCCTGTTCGGGCTGCCCTTCCCCGAGGAGTACGGCGGCATGGGCGGCGACTACTTCGCCCTCTGCCTGGCCCTGGAGGAGCTGGCCCGGGTGGACTCCTCGGTGGCGATCACCCTGGAGGCCGGTGTCTCCCTCGGCGCCATGCCGGTCTTCCGCTACGGCACCGAGGAGCAGAAGCGGACCTGGCTGCCCCGCCTGACCGCGGGCGAGCAGCTGGGCGCCTTCGGGCTGACCGAGCCGGAGTGCGGCTCGGACGCGGGCGGCACGCGCACCACCGCGCGCCTGGACGAGGCCACCGGCGAGTGGGTGATCAACGGCACCAAGTGCTTCATCACCAACTCGGGCACGGACATCACCGCCCTGGTCACGGTCACCGCGGTCACCGGACGCGGCGAGGACGGCCGCCCGGAGATCTCCTCGATCATCGTGCCGTCCGGCACGCCCGGATTCACGGTGTCCAAGAAGTACAGCAAGGTCGGCTGGAACGCCTCGGACACCCGGGAGCTGTCCTTCGCCGACTGCCGGGTGCCCGCCGCCAACCTGCTGGGCGAGCGGGGCCGGGGCTACGCGCAGTTCCTGCGCACCCTGGACGAGGGCCGGATCGCGATCTCCGCGCTGGCCACCGGCCTGGCCCAGGGCTGTGTGGACGAGTCGCTGGCGTACGCCAAGGAGCGGGTCGCCTTCGGCCGCCCGATCGGCACCAACCAGGCGATCCAGTTCAAGATCGCCGACATGGAGATGCGGGCCCACACCGCCCGGCTCGCCTGGCGGGACGCGGCCGCCCGGCTGGTGGCCGGGGAGCCGGTCAAGAAGGAGGCGGCGATGGCCAAGCTCTTCTCCTCCGAGAGCGCGGTCACCAATGCCCGGGAGGCCACGCAGATCCACGGCGGCTACGGCTTCATGAACGAGTACCCGGTCGCCCGCATGTGGCGGGACTCCAAGATCCTGGAGATCGGCGAGGGCACCAGCGAGGTCCAGCGCATCCTGATCGCGCGCGAGCTCGGCCTTCCGGCGTAGTTTCCCCCGGTCCCTGCCCGATATCGGGCAGGATTCTTGCAAACCCTCCCGTCCCTCCCGCACTATCGAGCGGTGCTCGAACGCCGGACGCCCCACGACGACCTGGTGGACCACCTGGTGCGGACCACGCCGATGAGCCGCGGCGAGGCCGCCCGGGTGGTCCTGGACGTCCTGGCGTACTTCGACGAGACGGCAGAGGACTTCGTACGGCGGCGCCATCGCGAGCTGCAGTCCAAGGGGCTGCAGAACGCGGAGATCTTCGAACGGATCACCGCCGAGCTGCCGCACCGCGCGGTGGCCCCACCGGAGTTCTCGCTGCGGCAGTTGCGCCGCATCGTCTACGGCTGACCCGCCGGCGCTCCACGGCATTCGGGCCGCGCCACGATCGGGAGGGACAACGAACATGTGCGGAATCGTCGGATACATCGGCAGGCGTGACGTCGCGCCGCTGCTGCTGGAAGGCCTGCAACGGCTGGAGTACCGCGGGTACGACTCGGCGGGCATCGTGATCACCGGCAAGTCCGGCGGCCTGAAGGCCGTCAAGGCCAAGGGCCGGGTACGTGAGCTGGAGGCCCGCGTCCCCAAGCGCTTCGCCGGCACCACGGGCATCGCCCACACCCGCTGGGCCACCCACGGCGCCCCCAGCGACGAGAACGCCCACCCTCACCTGGACACCGAGGGCAAGGTCGCCGTCGTCCACAACGGCATCGTCGACAACGCCGCGGAACTGCGCGCCAAGCTGACCGCCGACGGCGTCGTCTTCGCCTCCGAGACCGACACCGAGGTGCTGGCCCACCTCATCGCGCGCTCCGAGGCGGCGACGCTGGAGGAGCGGGTCCAGCAGGCCCTGTCGCGCATCGAGGGCACGTACGGCATCGCCGTCCTGCACGCCGACTTCCCGGACCGCATCGTCGTCGCCCGCAACGGCTCCCCCGTCGTGCTCGGCATCGGCGAGCACGAGATGCTCGTCGCCTCCGACGTCGCCGCCCTCGTCCGCCACACCCGCCAGGTGGTCACCCTGGACGACGGCGAGATGGCCACCCTGACCGCCGGCGACTACCGCACGTACACCACGGCCGGCAACCGCACGTCGCCCGAGCCGACCACCATCGAGTGGGAGGCCGAGAACTACGACCTCGGCGGCCACGACACGTACATGCACAAGGAGATCGCCGAGCAGCCCGAAGCGGTGGACCGCGTGCTGCGCGGCCGGATCGACGACCGCTTCTCCACCGTCCACCTGGGCGGGCTGAACCTCGACGCCCGCGAGGCGCGGGCGGTGCGCCGGGTGAAGATCCTCGGCTGCGGCTCGGCGTTCCACGCGGGCCAGATCGGCGCCCAGATGATCGAGGAGCTGGCCCGCATCCCGGCCGACGCCGAGCCGGCCTCGGAGTTCCGCTACCGCAACGCGGTGGTCGACCCGGACACGCTCTACATCGCCGTCAGCCAGTCCGGCGAGACGTACGACACCCTGGCGGCCGTCCAGGAGCTCAAGCGCAAGGGTGCTCGCGTGCTGGGCGTGGTCAACGTGGTCGGCAGCGCCATCGCCCGGGAGACCGACGGCGGCATGTACGTGCACGCGGGCCCCGAGGTCTGCGTCGTGTCCACCAAGTGCTTCACCAACACGGCCGTCGCCTTCGCGCTGCTCGCCCTGCACCTCGGCCGGATCCGCGACCTGTCGGTCGCGGACGGCAGGCGGATCATCGAGGGCCTGCGGAAACTGCCGGGCCAGATCGAGGAGATCCTGGCGGGCGAGGACGAGATCAAGAAGCTGGCGGCGGAGTACACGGACGCCAAGAGCATGATGTTCGTCGGCCGCGTGCGCGGCTACCCGGTCGCCCGTGAGGCCTCGCTGAAGCTCAAGGAGGTCTCCTACGTGCACGCGGAGGCCTACCCGGCGTCCGAGCTCAAGCACGGCCCGCTGGCGCTCATCGAACCGTCGGTGCCGACCGTGGCGATCGTCCCGGACGACGAGCTGGTGGACAAGAACCGGGCGACGCTGGAGGAGATCAAGGCCCGCAGCGGCCGCATCCTGGCGGTGGCGCACCAGGTGGAGGCGAAGGCCGACCACACCATCGTCGTGCCGCGCAACGAGCCGGAGCTCGACCCGGTGCTGATGGGCATCCCTCTGCAACTGCTGGCGTACCACTCGGCGCTGGCGCTGGGCCGGGACATCGACAAGCCGCGCAACCTCGCGAAGTCGGTCACCGTGGAGTAGGGCCGGTGCCCCAGCACACACGGACGGGCCCCCCGCGCCCTGTGGCGCGGGGGGCCCGTCCGTACCGGTGGGTCAGGCCGCGTGGCCGCGGTGCGGGACGCCCAGCCGCCAGCCGTCCGCCAGGGCCCGGCGGCCCCAGGCGGCGTTGGTGAGCAGTGCCGTACCGCCGTACCAGGCGACCACGCCGGCCGCCAGGCCGACCCAGCCGGCCACCTTGCCGAGTCCGCCGTTGGAGGCCAGGGCGGCGATGCCGGACAGTGCGGCGGAGACGGTCAGCAGTCCGAAGGCCGCCTGCGCCACGCCGCCCATCTGCCAGGCCGCCATCGTGAGGGTGAGTGCCAGCAGCGCCCACAGGAGCATGAACAGCCCGACGACCTCCTTGCTCGCACCCGCGCCGGACCCTCCCGACCAGGTCACCCAGAAGGCGCCCAGCGAGGCGAATGCGGTGCCCGTGAAGCCGTTGCCGCCGTAGAACTCCCACATGCCGGCGACGAATTGGGTGATGCCGCCGACAAAGAGCGCGAGCCGCGCGGCGTCCGCCGCCGCGGCGTTGTCGATGACGCCCGTGCTGAACAGCCCGAAGGCGATCAGTGTCAGGCCGAGTGCCAGATATCCCAGAGCCGCTGCGCCGGCTCCCGCTGTACGTGCCGTGGAGACGTCGTTGTCCACCGCCGGCCCCCTTCGTGTTCGAGGGAAGAAACTGCAGGTGAGATACCCTTCACAAGGGCACAAGCAATCCCTCGGAGCCGACATTCACGGCAACTGGCGCCGAATCGTTATGGAATGACCACGACAGGCCGCTGCGCACGCCGGGCGAGCCGTCCGGCGACGGAGCCGAAGATCTTGCCGATGATCCCGTGCGTCCCGCCCACCACGATGGCGTCGGCCTCGTACTCCCGGCCGACCTCCTCCAGCTCGTGGCAGATGTCCCCGCCGCGCTCGACCAGGATCCACGGCACCTCCGACAGATGGTCGGCGCAGGCGAGTTCGAGGCCGAGCACCTCGGTGCGGTGGTCGGGTACGTCGACGAAGACGGGGGGCTCGCAGCCGGCCCACACGGTGGCCGGAAGGCGGTTGGCCACGTGAACGATGATCAGCGCGGAACCCGACCGGCGTGCCATGCCGATGGCGTACGCGAGCGCCCGCTCGCTGGACAGGGAGCCGTCGAAGCCGACCACCACCCCGTGCCTGAAGGCGGGGTCGCAGGCAGCGCGCAGCTCGGAGGCCGCCTGGGGTACCGCCGCCGATTCGGCGAGCGGCTTTCCGTCGGCGGGCTCGGGGAGCTCGTAACCGGCCATGATGCGGTTTCTCGGCAAGGTCGGCGCCGGTGGCACCGAGTGGGCGGACAACAACAGTGCGGGGGCCGCGGGACCGGCCGGATTTCGACCGATAAGGGGCTGCCCTTCCCGCTGACTCCAGAGTACGGCGGCCCCGGTCCACTGCACAGAGGTGCGCGGACCCTCACAGCGTCCCCTTACCCCGGAGTTTCCAGGAGAATGCCGGAGCGCGGCGCCGAGCGCAACGCCACGTCGCCAACCGGACAAGTCGCCCCTCCCGGCGATGTCCCGGCCTGTCCGCCACCGGCCATATCCGGAATCGTCCTCAGGCCTCGTTCGGGGCCTGGGGGCGCACTCGTTCATCAGCCATCCAGGGGGCGCACCACGGGGCGCTGACCTGGGGCGCGCGCAGCGTTCCCCCTCATTTTCAGCCAACTTCACTGTGGCAAAGGCCACTTGGGACACACCACCGCCAACCGCCCTACCACCGGTGAGGAACCGGAATGAGGGGGCGCACAGCCCTTGTGCGCCTGTCCACCGCTTCGAGGCACACTTCACGAGCGGAACGCTTCGTGATCGAATGCTTCACGCCACGTGGTCATGTCGACATACCGCCAGGTGGTGAACTTGCCATGGCGGATGCAACCGACCCAGTAGATTCGATCTTGAGAGACAACGGCGGGGGATCCGTGCAGGACCGAGAGGACGAGTCGACCGAGGGGGGCCCCAGCTCCATGAACCAGGAGTCCAGGACCGGCACCATGGCGGAGATCCAGTCGGCCGCCGGTATGTCCACCGCACTGTCCGTGCCTTCGGGGGCTTCCGTGACGTCGGGGCCTGCGGGCGCCCACGGCCTCCCGAACGTCACGGGACTTCCCGCCGTGACGGCCGGCCCGTCCGCCGCCGCCGCGGCCGGACGCGCGCCCCGCAAACTGTCGGCGCGCCGCCGTCAGGAGGTCGTGGCCGTCATGCTGTTCAGCGGCGGCCCGATCTTCGAGAGCTCGATTCCCCTGTCGGTGTTCGGCATCGACCGCCAGGACGCCGGGGTGCCCCGCTACCGGCTGCTGGTCTGCGCCGGCGAGGACGGTCCGCTGCGCACCACCGGCGGGCTCGAACTGTCCGCGCCCTACGGGCTGGAGGCACTCTCGCGGGCCGGGACGGTCGTCGTTCCCGCTTGGCGGTCCATCTCCCAACCGCCGCCCCCCGAGGCGCTGGACGCCCTGCGCCGCGCCCACGAGGAGGGCGCGCGCATCATCGGCCTGTGCACCGGCGCCTTCGTGCTCGCCGCCGCCGGGCTGCTGGACGGCCGCCCCGCCACCACGCACTGGATGTACGCGCCGACGCTCGCCAAGCGTTACCCCTCGGTCCACGTCGACCCGCGCGAACTGTTCGTCGACGACGGCGACGTGCTCACCAGCGCCGGCACCGCCGCGGGCATCGACCTGTGCCTGCATGTGGTGCGCACCGACCACGGCAGCGAGGCGGCCAACGCGCTGGCCCGCCGGCTGGTCGTACCGCCGCGCCGGGGCGACTGGGGCGGCCAGCCCCGGCACCTGGACCGCTCTTTACCGGAGGAGATCGGGGGCGATCCCCTCGCGGAGGTCGTCGCCTGGGCCCTGGAGCACCTCCACGAGCAGTTCGACGTGGAGACCCTCGCCGCCCGCGCCTACATGAGCCGCCGCACGTTCGACCGCCGGTTCCGCACCCTGACCGGCAGCGCCCCCCTGCAGTGGCTGATCACCCAGCGCGTCCTGCAGGCGCAGCGCCTGCTGGAGACCTCCGACTACTCCGTCGACGAGGTCGCGGCCCGCTGCGGCTTCCGCTCCCCCGTCGCGCTGCGCGGCCATTTCCGCCGGCAGCTCGGCTCCTCCCCCGCCTCCTACCGGGCCGCCTTCCGCGCCCGGCGCCCCCACGACGAACCCGACGCACCCGCGGCCGCCAAGGACCCGCGCGGCCACGAGCCGTCCGGCGGCCCCGTGCCCGCGCCGCGCCGCGGCTCCCCGCAGGGGGCCGAGCGCGCCGCCGGCGTGCTCCCCATCCCCGGCCAGGGCGGGCCGCCGGCCGGCAGCGGGATCCTCAAGCAGGACCCCGACACGTACGCCCGCATACCCGAACAGGCCGGCAGCCGCTTCGACGCGCGCGAGACGCACCCGCTGCGGCGCCCCCGTGACGGCCGGGACGGACGTGGTAGGAACGCGGCTATGCCTGCTCCGCGGGATCGCCCCGTAGGGTGAGACGTATGAACGACCGGATGGTGTGGATCGACTGCGAGATGACCGGGCTCTCCCTGGCCCAGGACGCTCTGATCGAGGTGGCGGCACTCGTCACCGACTCTGAGCTCAACGTGCTCGGGGAGGGGGTCGACATCGTCATCCGTCCCCCCGCGGAGGCGCTGGAGAGCATGCCCGACATCGTCCGCACGATGCACACCGCCTCCGGGCTGCTGGAGGAGCTGGACGGCGGGGTGACCCTGGAGGAGGCCGAGAAGCTCGTCCTGGACTACGTGCGCCAGTACGTCTCCGAGCCCCGCAAGGCGCCGCTGTGCGGCAACTCCGTCTCCACCGACCGGGGCTTCCTCGCCCGGGACATGCAGACGCTCGAGCAGTACATGCACTACCGCATCGTGGACGTCTCCTCGATCAAGGAGCTGGCCCGCCGCTGGTACCCGCGGGCCTACTTCGCCAGCCCCGAGAAGAACGGCAACCACCGCGCGCTCGCCGACATCCGCGAGTCCATCGCGGAGCTGCGCTACTACCGCGAGGCCGTCTTCGTCCCCCAGCCGGGACCCGACACGGACACGGCCCGTGCCATCGCCGCGAAGCACGTCCTGCCTGCGGAAACGGCGAAGTGACCGACCCGCGGGAAACGTAGGCGCGAGCACCCTCCCGGACCCTGTACACTTTTCCTCGGCCGGTGCGAAGGAAACACAAGCGCCGGTCATGGTGGGTGTAGCTCAGCTGGTAGAGCACCTGGTTGTGGTCCAGGATGCCGCGGGTTCGAGTCCCGTCACTCACCCTGATGGAAAAAGGCCCGGCCTGCGGAAGCAGGCCGGGCCTTTTTCGTGGCGTTCATGGGCGAGGCCGGGTGGCCCGGACGGAGACGAGTTCCCCGGACCGTCCGTCGTTCCCGTGGCCCACGGAGGACTCCTGACGCGATGCCGCTGCGTGCCGGGCGAGGTCCTGTCCGGTTTCCTGCGCAAAGGGCCTCTGAACCGCGCGGACGCGGTTCAGAGGCCGGTCGGGGCGGCCGGTGCCCCGAGGGCTACGCCTTGCGGGCCACGCCGCCGTAGAAGCCGATCTCGCCGGAGCGCGGGGACGGCTCGGTGTCCGGGCGCCAGAAGGGGACCTGGACCACGCCGGGCTCGACCGGTTCGAAGCCGTCGAAGAAGCTCTCGACCTCGGGGCGGGAGCGCAGGTTCAAGGAGGCCGTGGCGTTGTTGTAGACGGCCTGGGCCTCGCTGCGGTCGGCGAAGTCGCCCGTGGCGTGCGAGAGCACCAGGAAGCTGCCCGCCGGGAGCGCGTCGCGCAGGGTGGCCACGATCTCGCCGGGCTTCTCCGCGTCGGTAAGGAAGTGCAGGACGGCGACGAGGAGCAGGGCGACCGGCTCGTCGAAATCGATGACCTTGCGGACGTCGGGGTGGTCCACGAGCGCCCGCGGGTCGCGCAGGTCGGCGAGCACGACGCTGGTGGCGCCGGGGCGGCTGAGCAGCGTGCTGGCGTAGGTGTTCACGATCGGGTCGTTGTCGACGTACGCGATGCGCACGTCCGGCGCGGTCTCCTGCGCGATCTCGTGCACGTTCGGCGAGGTGGGCAGACCGGTGCCGATGTCGAGGATCTGGCGGACGCCGCTGCCGACGACGTGCCGGACCGCGCGCTGCAGGAAGCCCCGGTTGGCCTGCACGCCGATCCTCACCTCGGGTGCCGCGGCGGCGAGTTCGTCGCCCGCGTGGCGGTCCACCTCGTAGTTGTCCTTGCCGCCCAGCAGGTAGTCGTAGATCCGCGCAGGGTGTGGCCTGCTGGTGTCTATCTCCTCGGCGCGGAAGCCGTCCTGTCTCACGCTGCGCTCCTCTCGACGGCCGTCCCGGCTCCCGGCCCGCGGACGGCAGACGACAGCTTCGCACATCAACATCACGGAGCACGGCCCCGGTTGATCATCGTGCGGCACGGCGTGAGGAGGCGCCGCTCAGGGCTTCCAGTGGTACTTGGCGCCGCTGACCCAGCGCACGACCGCCGGGTCGTCGAGATCCACGTGGGCGATGCCTGCTTCGTGGGCGAGGCGGACGACGTCGAGGAGGTCGTGGGCGATACCCACGGTCTCACCGCCGATCTGGACGATGCGGAACGGCGGGTCCCCCTCGTGGACGGGGGAGACGACGATGGGGGTGTCGGTCACCCTTCCAGCTTGCGGCAGACCCGCCCCGGGCGCACCCGCCGCTCCGCCCGCCCCGCCAGGTGGCCCGCCCGGGCGGCCCGTGATTGGACCGGACGACCGGGCCGCGGCCTGCTTACGGTGGAGTCCATGAGCACCTCGGACACCTCGCGCGCGGGGCTCGCCGCCCGCCTGCGCGCGCTGCACGTACCCGGCCGGCCGCTGATCCTGCCCAACGTCTGGGACGCCGCCTCGGCGCGCGTGGTGGCCGAGGCGGGATTCCCCGCGGTCGCCACCGGCAGCGCGCCCGTGGCGGCGTCCCTGGGTCACCCCGACGGGGAGGTGATGCCGCCGGCGGACATGCTGGCCGCGGTCGCGCGCGTCGTGCGGGCGGTCGGGGTCCCGGTGACGGCGGACATGGAGCGCGGCTACGGGCTCGGCCCCGGGCGGTTCACCGAGCGGCTGGCCGCCACCGGGGCCGTCGGCTGCAACCTGGAGGACACCGATCCGCGCACGGGCCGCCTGGTGGACGCCGGGGAGCAGGCCGGTTTCCTCGCCGCCGTCCGCGCGGCCGACCCGGACCTCGTGATCAACGCCCGCACCGACGTCCTGGTGCGGGCGCGGACGCCGGCGCGGGAGCGGACCGCGGAGGCCGCCCGGCGGGTGCGGCTCTACCTCGAGGCGGGCGCCGACTGCGTGTACCCCTTCGGCCCGCTGGACGAGGAGACCACGCACACCCTGGTCACGGCCGCCGGCGGACGCCCCGTCAACGTCCTGGCCCGGCCCGGCGGTCCCGCCACGTCCCGGCTGGCGGAGCTGGGGGTCGCCCGGATCAGCTACGGCCACCAGCTCCACACCGCGGCCCTGCGGCACCTCGCGGACCTGGTCGCGACCGTGCGCGACGGCGGCAGTCCCTTCGCGGGCTGACCGGGGCTCAGCCCGCCTCGCGCGGGGGCCCTTCGTCGTTGCCGCGCCGCAGGGTGCGCACCGGGCGGCCCGGCCGCCACACCTCCAGCACGATGTCGGGGTCGTCGACGTACGTCCGCACGACCTCGGTCAGGTCGGCGGCGAACAGGTGGAACGGGCCCTCCGGCACGGTCACCTCGCCGGTGAAGCGGGCGACGGCCGCGGGGTCGGTGACCTCGACGGCGCGGCCGCTGATCCGGACGTCGCCGCCGTCCATGGAGGTGCCGGGACCGGGGTTCACATGGAGCGAGAAGCGCGGGTCGCGGCGGAGATCGAGGGCCTTGCGCGAGTTCGGCATCATGCCGAACCACAGCTCCCCGAGCCGGAACTCGGCCTCGATGCCGGTCACCCGCGGGGAGCCGTCGGCCCGCAGCGTGGCGAGCACATGGTGTTTGTAGGGGCTGAATCGTGTGGTCACGGCCTCGGCGAGGCCGGGTTCCGCCGCCTCGAGGTCCGCCCAGCGTGTCGTCATACGACGATGCTCCCCGGCATACCCGACATCTTGTGTCGGCATTGCCGGGGAGGGGTCCTACTCCTCGCTCTTGCGGCCCTGCGTGCGGCCGCGGCCGTGGCCCTGACGGGCGGCCTGCCAGATCGCCCGCAGGCGGTCCAGCTCGGCCAGTTCGGCGCGCGACCAGGTACGCCGGCCCGCCACGTACCGCCGTATTGCTTCGTTGGCGGCCTCGACGGATCGACGGTCCAAAACGGTCGGTGACATACCCGTGATGTTATCGGCCGGGTCCGACAGCGAGCCCCGGCCGAGCCCCCCGCCGGGCGATATCACACCGTGACCCTCCTCACTGTGGCGGGGGTCACCCCGCCCGCGGCGGGACGCCGGGGCCCGGTCCTGGGCTCACGCCGACTCGCGGCGCACCAGCTCCGTGGCGAGGACGACGTGCCGCCGGGTCGCGGTGGCGGCCCCGATCTCCTCCAGCAGCACCCGGGCCATCGTGCGGCCCATCTCCTCCATGGGCTGGCGCACGCTGGTCAGCGGCGGGTCGGTGTGCCGGGCCACGGCGGAGTCGTCGAAGCCGACCAGCGCCACGTCGTCCGGCACCCGGCGGCCGTGCTCGCGCAGCACCTGCAGCGCGCCGCTCGCCATGAGGTCGGAGGCGGCGAAGACGGCGTCGACGTCCGGCCGCCGCTCCAGCAGGGCGCGCATCGCGGCGCGGCCGCCCTCCTCGGTGAAGTCGCCGCGGGCGACCAGGGCGTCGTCCGGGACCAGCCCGGCGTCCTCGATCGCCTGGCGGTAGCCGTCCAGGCGGCAGCGGGCGACGTACATGTCCAGCGGCCCGGTGATGGTGGCGACCGCCCGGCAGCCGCGGCCGAGCAGGTGCGCCACCGCCGAGCGGGCACCGCCGACGTTGTCGGAGTCGACGTAGGCGACCGACTCCCGGTCGGAGCGGCGGCCGCTGAGCACCGTGGGCATCTCCATCTGGTCCAGGAGGTCGGGCAGCGGGTCGTTCTCGTGGACCGAGACCAGCAGGACGCCGTCCACCCGGTGGGCGCCCAGGTACTGGGCGAAGCGCTGCCGCTCCTTGGGGGTCCGCAGCAGTGTGAGCAGCAACTGCATGTCGGTGTCGGCCAGTTCGGCGCTGACGCCGCGGATGATGTCGGAGAAGTACGGCTCCGCGAAGAGCCGGGTCTCCTCCTCGGGGATGACCAGCGCGATGGCGTCGGTCCGGTTGCCCGCCAGGGCCCGGGCCGCGCGGTTGGGCACGTAGCCGAGCTCGGCGATGGCCGCCTCGACGGCGGCCTTGGTGTGGTCGCTGACCCGCGGCGACCCGTTGATCACCCGGGAGACCGTGCCGCGCCCCACACCGGCGCGAGCGGCGACCTCCTCCAGCGTCGGCCTGCCACTGCGCCGTCCGCCCATCACCATTGCGGCCTCCCAATCACGAGGTGATAACTGCGCCAACTTAGAGCGTCCGCTCCCTTGACACCTCATCGGGGAGTCGAGACTCTTCAACACACCACATATGGGAGCGCTCCCACCCTAGCGAACACCTTCACTTCCCGCACGTACTCGGAGGACCCGAATGCGCACGACAAGGAAGTCGAACCGGCCACGAGGCCGTACCGCAGCCGTCGCCCTGACCGCTGTGGCCGCACTGGGAGTGAGCCTGCTCTCCGGCTGTTCCAAGGACAGCGACGACGCGGCGGGCGGCGGAGGCACGTCACAGGGCACGGACAAGAGCGCGGACAAGGGCGAACTCACCCTCACGGTCGGCACCTTCGGTGTCTTCGGCTACAAGCAGGCCGGACTGTACGAGGAGTACGAGAAGGCCCACCCGGGGATCACGATCAAGGAGAACGTGATCGAGCGGAACGACGCCTACTACCCGCAGCTCCTCACCCACCTCGCCGCCGGCAGCGGCCTGAGCGACATCCAGGCCATCGAGGTCGGCAACATCAACGAGATCGTCACCACCCAGGCGGCGAAGTTCGAGGACCTCTCCAAGGCGGCCGGCGTCGAGAAGTCGAACTTCCTCGACTGGAAGTGGGCGCAGGCCACCACCGCCGACGGCAAGACCGTGGGCCTGGGCACCGACATCGGCCCGATGGCGATCTGCTACCGCAAGGACCTGTTCCAGAAGGCCGGGCTGCCCACCGACCGCGAGGCGGTGGGCAGACTGTGGGCCGGCGACTGGCAGAAGTACGTCGACACGGGCGAGCAGTACACCAGGAAGGCCCCCAAGGGCACGACCTTCCTGGACTCCGCGGCCGGCCTCTACCAGGCCGTCAGCAACGGCGCCGCCGAGCGCTACTACGACAGCAGCGGCAAGGTCGTCTACAAGACCAGCCCGGCCGTCAAGAACGCCTGGAACCTCGCCATGGAGGCGGCCACCGGCAAGATGACCGCCAAGCTGAAGCTCTTCGACAAGGCCTGGGACCAGGGCTTCGCCAACGCGCGCTTCGCGTCCCTGCCCTGCCCGTCGTGGATGCTCGGCTACATCCAGGAGAAGTCCGGCGCCGCGGGCAAGGGCAACTGGGACGTCGCCGCCGCACCGAAGCCCGCCAACTGGGGCGGCTCGTTCGTCGGCGTGCCCTCGGCCGGCAAGCACAAGGAGGAGGCCGTCGAGCTGGCCGCCTGGCTGACCGCCCCCGAGCAGCAGGCCAAGGTCTTCGCCAAGCAGGCGAGCTTCCCGAGCGCGCCCGGCGCCTACGACCTGCCCGAGGTCAAGGACGCCAAGCACGAGTACTTCGACGACGCCCCGATCGGCACGATCTTCGCCGACGCGGCCAAGACCATCCCGACCCTGGTGATCGGCCCGAAGGACCAGCAGATCTACACCGCCATCACCGACGTCGGCATCCTCCAGGTCGAGCAGCAGGGCAAGTCCCCCGAGCAGGGCTGGGCGGCTGCCGAGAAGGAAATCGACAACGCGCTGGACCAGTGACCGCATGACCTCGGAGACCTCCGGCACCACCGCAGTGACCGCGCCCCCCATCCAGGGGGGCGCGGCCCCGCGCGACGGCTCCGGCCGGCCGCGCGACGCCCGTGACGAGCGGCGCGACCGCCGGCGCAGCCGCCGCTACCGGTGGGACGTCAAGGCGATGCCGTACGCCTTCGTCTCCCCGTTCTTCCTGTTCTTCGCCGCCTTCGGCCTCTTCCCGCTGATCTACACCGGCTGGTCCTCCTTCTACCGGGTGGAACTGACCAACCTGGACCAGCGGGAGTTCGTGGGCTTCCACAACTACACCCGCCTTCTGGAGGACGAGTTCTTCTGGAACGCCCTCAGGAACACGTTCACCATCGGGGTGATCTCGACCGTTCCGCAGCTGCTGCTGGCGCTGGGCCTGGCCCACCTGCTCAACTACCGGCTGCGCGGCTCGAACTTCTTCCGGGTCGCGATGCTCACCCCGTACGCCACGTCCGTGGCCGCCGCGACGCTGGTCTTCACGCTGATGTTCGGCACCGACTACGGCATGATCAACTGGGCGCTGGAGCACATCGGGTTCAGCCACCACATCGACTGGCGGGCCGGCACCTGGTCCTCCCAGATCGCCGTCTCCTCGATCGTGATCTGGCGCTGGACCGGCTACAACACCCTGATCTACCTGGCCGCGATGCAGTCCGTGCCGCACGACCTGTACGAGTCCGCCGCACTGGACGGCGCCTCGCGCCGGCAGCAGTTCCTCCATGTGACGGTCCCCATGCTGCGCCCCACGATCCTCTTCACGATCGTGGTCTCCACCATCGGCGCGACCCAGCTGTTCGGCGAGCCCTTCCTCTTCGGCGGCCCCGGCGGGGAGAAGGGCGGCGCCTCCCACCAGTTCCAGACGCTGGGCCTGTACCTGTACGAGCAGGGCTGGACGAACTACCACCTCGGCCGGGCCTCGGCCATCGCCTGGGCGATGTTCCTGCTCCTGCTGCTGATCGCCGCCGTCAACGGGCTGGTCGCCCGCCGGCTGCGCAAGAGCCAGGAGGGATGACGCCGATGACCACCGTCCCGACCCATCCGACAAAGCAGGGGACGGCCGGTGCGCCGGGCACGTCCCGCAAGGCGGCGCGCCGCGTGCCCGGCGCGCCCAAGGCCGGACGGCAGATGCACGGCGGGCCGTTCACCTACGCCGTACTGATCGTCTTCACCGCAATATCCCTCTTCCCCCTGGTGTGGACGGCGATCGCGGCCTCCCGCACCAACACCCGGCTGGCGCAGACCCCGCCGCCGTTCTGGTTCGGGTCCAACCTCTTCACGAACCTGCAGACCGCCTGGACGGACGCCAACCTGAGCACGGCGCTGCTCAACACCGCCGTCGTGGCGGGCTGCATCACCATCGGCACGGTGCTGTTCTCGACCGTCGCCGGTTTCGCCTTCGCCAAGCTGCGGTTCCGCCTCAAGACGTTCCTGCTGATGCTGACCATCGGCACCATGATGGTGCCGCCGCAACTCAGCGTCGTACCGCTCTTCCTGTGGATCGCCGACCTCGACTGGACCAACCACCTCCAGGCGGTCGTCCTGCCGACCTTCGTCAGCGCCTTCGGTGTCTTCTTCATGCGGCAGTACCTCTCGCAGGCCCTGCCGACCGAGCTCATCGAGGCCGCGCGGGTCGACGGCGCCAGCAGCCTGCGGATCGTCTGGCACGTGGTCTTCCCGGCCGCCCGCCCCGCGATGGCGGTGCTGGGCATGCTGACCTTCGTCATGGCCTGGAACGACTTCTTCTGGCCGATCATCGCGCTCACCCAGGAGAACCCCACCGTGCAGGTCGCGCTGACCAGCCTGGGCCGCGGCTACATCCCCGACGAGTCGGTGATCATGGCAGGCGCGCTGCTGGGCACGCTGCCGCTGCTGCTGGTCTTCGTGGTCTTCGGCAAGCAGATCGTGGGCGGCATCATGCAGGGCGCGGTCAAGGGCTGAGCCTCCCCGGACCGGCCGCGCCTCCTCACTCCTCGGCTCCTGTCCACTCGTTCCGAAAGGAGCGCTCCCGAATGACAGCGTCCGGAACCCGCCCCGCGGCGAGCGGCACCTCCGCCGCGAACGCCCGCCAGTTCCCGCCCGGCTTCCTGTGGGGAGCGGCCACCGCCTCCTACCAGATCGAGGGCGCGGCGGCCGAGGACGGGCGCACCCCGTCGATCTGGGACACCTTCAGCCACACCCCGGGCAAGGTGTTCGGAGGGCACACGGGCGACGTGGCCGCGGACCACTACCACCGCTTCCGCGACGACGTACGCCTCATGGCCGACCTCGGCCTGGGCGCCTACCGCTTCTCCGTCTCCTGGTCGCGGGTGCAGCCCACCGGCCGCGGGCCCGCGGTCGAACGCGGCCTGGACTTCTACCGCGCCCTGACCGACGAATTGCTGGCGCACGGCATCGAGCCCTTCGCCACCCTCTACCACTGGGACCTCCCCCAGGACCTCGAGGATGCCGGGGGCTGGCCCGCCCGCGACACCGCGGACCGCTTCGGCGAGTACGCGCGCATCGTCGGGGACGCCCTCGGCGACCGCGTGCAGATGTGGACCACCCTCAACGAGCCCTGGTGCAGCGCCTTCCTCGGCTACGGCTCCGGCGTCCACGCCCCGGGCCGCACCGACCCGGTCGCCGCCCTGCGCGCCGCCCACCACCTCAACCTGGCCCACGGGCGCGCCGCGGAGGCCCTGCGCTCGGTGCTCCCGGCCCGCGCGCAACTGTCCGTCACGCTCAACCTGCACCACGTCCGGGCCCGCAGCGAGTCGCCCGCCGACCTCGACGCCGCCCGGCGCGTCGACGCCGTCGGCAACCGGGTCTTCACCGGGCCGCTCCTCGACGGCGCGTACCCGCGGGACCTCGTCGCCGACACGCGGCGGCTGACCGACTGGTCCTTCGTACGGGACGGCGACCTCGCGGCGATCGGCCGCCACCCGCTCGACGGGCTCGGCCTCAACTACTACACACCCACCCTCGTCTCCGCCGGCGCCGCTCCCGACGGCCCCCGCAACGACGGCCACGGCGCCGGCGGGCACTCCCCGTGGCCCGGCGCGGACGACGTCACCTTCCACCAGCCCCCCGGCGAGCGCACCGCCATGGGCTGGTCCGTCGACCCGACCGGCCTGTACGACCTGCTCGCCCGCGTCTCCCGCGAGCGCCCCGGGCTCCCGCTCCTCATCACCGAGAACGGGGCCGCCTACGAGGACGCCGTCGGCCCGGACGGCACCGTGGACGACCCCGAGCGGATCGCCTACCTCCACGGCCACCTCGACGCCGTGCTCAAGGCCATCTCGAACGGCGCCGACGTACGCGGCTACTTCCTGTGGTCCCTCATGGACAACTTCGAATGGGCCCACGGCTACGGCAAGCGCTTCGGGGCGGTCTACGTGGACTACGACACGCAGATGCGCATCCCCAAGTCCAGCGCCCACTGGTACGCGGGCGTCGTGCGCGCGGGACGCCTCCCGGCGCCGCCCACGACGGCCTGACCGTCAGGCGGGACGCGGCGGGTCGATCCCGGGGGAACCGCCACGTCCCGTCGCCACGGCGCCGACGAACGCGACCCACGCGGCGGGCGTGAACGTGAGCGCGGGACCCTGCGGGTCCTTGGAGTCCCGGACGTGCACGGCGTGGGGCGTGGGGGCGACTTCGACGCAGTTGCTGCCCTCGGTGTCGCTGTGGCTCGACTTGAACCAGACCAGACCGTCGCTCATGGTTCACCCGCCATCCGCTTGATGAAACGCGCCGACTCCTCGGTGCCGAGGGCCTCCATCCGGATCATGCCATGCCGCTGGGTCAACGCACCCACCTGTTGCGGATCGGCCGTCAGCAGGCTGAGCGACTGGCCCTCGGTGAGCGCCAGACGATCGTGATCGCCCGTCTCCAGCAGCACGATCGGCCCGTTGAGCCCGGGGTGGGCTCCTGCCGCGAAGGGCAGGACCTGCACGGAGACGTTGCGCAGGGCGGCGACCTCCAGCAAGTGCAGCAGTTGCTCCCGTGCGGTGTCCGGACCGCCCACCGGGCAGCGCAGCGCGGCCTCGTACAGCACGAAACTGCACTCCACCGGCGGCTTGCGCCGTAGCAGTTCCTGACGTTCCAGCCGCGCACGGACGCGTTCCCCGATGGTCTCGTCGTCCATTGGCGGACGGTGTGAGCACAGCAGCGCCCGCGCCGTCGCCTCGGTCTGGAGCAGCCCAGGGACGAGTAGTGGCTCGTACGACCACAGACTGACGGCCTCGGCCTCGTACCGGATGAATTCCTGCGACCGTGCCGGGAACTTCTCCGGCTTCAGGAACTCCTGGGCCGCCAGCAGCTTGCCGCCCGCGCCGCACAGATGGTCCGCCACCTGAAGCAGCCGCAGCATCGGGCGGCGGCGGCCGAGCTCCATGGAGCGCACCGTCTCGACGCCGTAGCCCGCCTCGTCGGCCAACCGCTCGCGCGTGACGCCCGCTTGCTCACGCCAGAGCTTGACCTGGTTGCCGCAGTACCGCCACGCCATCGGCGGCTGGGCCGTCTCTCCGGTCATCCGCACACACCCCCGCACACTCCGTGATCAGCAGAGTACGGAAGGACACCGTCAGTCGCGCCCGAAGCTGTGGAAACGACCGATGACGGTGAAGCCGCGGCGGCCGTACCAGTACCGCGGCCAGTCGTCCGCGTCGGCGATGAGGAAGCGCGTGGCGCAGCCCGCGCCGACGGCACGCCGCAGGGCGGTGGACAGGACGGCGTCGGCGTAGCCGCGGCCGAGGTGGTCCTCGGAGGTGATCAGGTCCTCGATCTGGGCGATGCCGGACGCGGGGTCCATGTAGAGGTCGGCCCAGGACGCGACGTCGCCCTCGGCCGTGCGGGCGCCGATGAAGCCGACGACGTCCGCGCCGCGGCGCCGGGTCTCGCGGCGGTCCACGAGCTGGCGGACGGCGTCGTCGTCGGCCTGCGGGAGGAAGCCGCGCCAGCGCCGCGCGAGGGGGGCTCGGAAGGCGTCGAGGTCGACGTCCTCCGCCCCGCCGCCGTCCGGTACCGGGCCGGTGTGCAGCATGACGAGCTCGGCGGAGTGGAAGTACCCGGCCCGGATCAGAGGCCCGGCACAGGCGGTGCCGGTCGCGTCGTCGAGCACGGTGATCGCGCGGTGCTTCAGGTGGGCCAGCGCCTCGTCGGCGAGCGCGGGCAGCGCCTCGGGGTCGACGTTCCCGTCGACGCCGTCGACGAGCACCCTGTTGTTGCCGTGGGAGAACGGGAAGGCGTCGTCGAGCACTGCGAAGCCGCCGGGCAGCTCGACGGTGCGGGCCGCCTGGCGGCGGGCGAAGGCGGTGACGAAGGCGCGGATCTGCCGCAGTTCCGGTCCTGGCATGGGAGCAGCCTAGGCGGGGCGTTAGGGTCACGGGCCATGGCGATGCAACTGTTCGGGGCCGACGACGACTTCGCCGACCGGATGGTCGCGCTCGCGGACCCGCGGTGGAGTCGCCGGGCGATCGAGGACGCGTTCGTGGCCAACGGCTGGGAGGTCCCGGAGGACGTATCGGGGGACGGGGACCTGGTCACCGCCGTGACGAACGGTCTGAGATCCCAGAACCTCACCGCGATCATGCCGCTGGAACTCGCCTGCACCCTGAAGTCGGATCAGCGATCGGCCGCACGCGCATTGGCCGCCCTGACCGCGACACTGGCCATTCGCATGGGCGTGGCCCCCACGTTCGACCAGGTGATCCCCGCGCCGGAGCCGCTGATCCCCGACACGGAGATCGAAGGCGTGATCATCGTCCCGCACCCGTACATCGAGGACGGATTCGAGCCCTTGGTGAACGCCGAGGGCCGCACCGAGCTCCAACTCCTCACCGTGGTCCCGGTGACCGCCGCCGAGATCGCGTATCTGGAGGAACTCGGAGCCGACGCCCTCTACGAGCAGTGGGAGGAGCAGGAGACCGATCTGCTCGACGTCACACGGGTGTCGGCGGTGTGACGTCCGCCGGGCGCTGCCCGCGGAGCAGCGCGGCTCACGCCGACCGCGACTCCGCCTGCCGGCGCAGGAAGCCGGCGACGTCCGGGCGGCGGGCGTAGGGCTGGAGGGTCTGGGCGGCGGAGGCGAGCATGCCCCGTACGCGCGGGGACTGGACGCGGCCCAGCAGGTCCAGGACGCGCACGCCCGTTACGGCGGCTTCGTCGACGCGGTGCGCGCATGCCAGGTTGTTGGCGAGTTCGGCGGTGTAGAGCGCGATGTTCCGCGTGAAGTGGGGTGCCTGGAGCCGGATGGCCCGGCGGGCGTGCTCGGCGGCGCGGTGGTGGTCGCCGAGGGCGGCCCAGGACTGGGCCTCCAGGCCGGCGAGTTCGGCCTCGCCGTAGAAGGTCATCCACTGCGGGTCGGCGTCACGGGATCCGCGGGCGAAGAGCGACTGGGCGCGCAGCAGGGCGCGTTCGCAGCCGGAGCGGTCGCCGAGTCCGGCCCGGCCGCCGGCCTCGCGCAGCGCCAGCAGCGAGAGCAGTCGGGGGGAGCCGAGGTGGCGGGCGGCCTCCTGGGCGGCCTGCGCGGCGCGCACGGCCTCGCGGGGGCGGCCGGCGTCGCGGGCCAGGAACGAGGCGTTGCAGAAGGCGTGCGCCTCCAGCGCGTGGTCGCCGGCCATGCGGGCGGTGGCGAGGGCCTCGCCGTAGTAGGAGCGGGCCTCGGCGTGGCGGCCGGAGTCGTGGGCGAGCCAGCCGACGGAGACGGCCAGTTCACCGGCGCCGGCGTGCAGGTCGTCGGCGACGGCCTGGCCGTAACTGCCCTCGTCCAGCAGGCGGTAGGCGGCGCCGAGGGAGTGGCCGGCCTGGCGGTAGAGCGCGCCGGCGCCGTGCCGGTCGTCGTGCAGGCGGATCTCGCGGACGGCGTCCTGCACGGCGCGGACCTGGGATCTGCCGACCCTGCGCACCGGCTCCGCCGCGGCCGGCGGGCCCAGCACCAGGGTGGTGGCGATGGCGGCCGGGCCGCCGGTCATGAACGCGCGACGCAGCACGTCGCTCTCCTCATCGGTTTCGGGCTCGCGGGGGGTGGCCGCCACCGGGAGCGGCGGTGCCGGGGGGCCGGCGGCACGCCGGCCGCGGACGGACTCGCGGGGCTCGAAGCCCAGGTCGGCGAGGCCGAGGCCGGGGAACATGTGCCGGAAGACCCGTTCGTACGCGTAGTTGGGGCAGCGGATCTCCCCCGACTCCACGCGGCCGATGTAGCGGGCGTCGCAGCTGACCTGCTCGCCGATCTCCCGGGCCGCACGGCGGACGGCGGCGGCGAACTCGCCGGGCGACCGGTCCGCGCGCAGCAGCCGGAAGGCGGCGTTGGGTGTGGTGGGGGTGGAAGGTGACGAGGGCATCGTCGGACTCCCGGGAGCGGTCGGTGCGGAGCGGTGCTTGTCGCGGAGCGCCGCCGTGCGGCAGCGGAGCGTAGCGGCGCGACGACCGTACTCGGTGCCAGGAGGGACAGAGCGACGGTTTGCCTACAAAAGGGATATCTCACCCTCCATCCGCCATGAAACGCCACCCTCTCGGCGTCACGCGGGCGTTGCCGTTGACGCCGTACGCGCGTTGGACAACAGGCAACCAACCGTGCGTCCGACTCCTAGGAGGACCCGCCTTGTTGGACGAGCCATGGGACCTGGTGACCGTCCCGGCCCGCCAGGGACTGGAAGCCGTTGACATCCTGCGTCTGCGGACCGGCCCCGTGCCGGGCCTGGGGCCCGTGCTGCACGACAGCTCGGGCGACAGCCTCGGCTTCCTCGTGCCGCCGGGCACGGCGGCCGGCTGGGACGTGCCGGGCAGCGCCTGCACCCAGACCTCGGGACGCGGCTTCGCGATCCCCGGGGAACTGCGCGAGCCGCCGGTCACGGGCACCGACTGGCTGGTGCCGCCGCACAACGACGCCCCGGTCACGGACCCGGTGGTGCTGCGCGCCGCGCTGGGCGAGGCGGCCCGGATGATCGAGCTCGCCGACCGGTTCTGACCTGCGGCGGTGCCGCGCCCATACTGGGTGCATGGCACAGCGCAGGACGAAGGACCCGGAAGGGATACGCGAGCGGGTCGGCGGAGGTCTCGCCGAGCTCGTGCCGGACCGGGACCGGCCGCGCGGCCGCTCGCTGCTGATCGATGGCGCCCCCCAGTCGCACGTGGACCTGGACGACCCGGCCCACCTGGACTTCGCGTACCAGCGCCGGCTGGGCCACGTCATCGACCTCGCCGCGCCGCCGGGCCGCCCGCTGCGGGTGCTGCACCTCGGCGGCGGCGCACTGACGCTGGCCCGCTACACGGCCGCCACCCGGCCGCGCTCGACCCAGCAGGTCGTGGAGGTGGACACCGCGCTGGTGGAGTTCGTCCGGCGCGAGCTGCCCTGGGACCGCACCTGGCGGATCAAGGTGCGCGGCGGCGACGCCCGGGCGGGGCTGGCCAAGGTGCCCGAGGGCTGGGCGGACCTGGTCGTCGCGGACGTGTTCAGCGGGGCCCGCACCCCGGCCCATCTCACCAGCACCGAGTTCCTCGGCGAGGTGCGCCGCGCGCTGGCGCCCGGCGGGCTGTACGCGGCCAACGCGGCCGACGGCGGCCGGCTGGAGTTCCTGCGCGGTCAGATCGCCACCGTGAGGGCCTGCTTCCCGCACGCCTGCCTGGCGGCGGATCCCGCGGTGCTGCGCGGGCGGCGGTTCGGGAACGTGATCCTGGTGGCGGGCGACGGGGAGCTGCCCGTCGCGGAGTTCACCCGCCGGGTGGCCTCGGACCCGCACCCGGGGCGAGTGGAGCACGGCCGGGGGCTGGACGCCTTCGCGGGCGGCGCGGCACCGGTCACGGACCGGACGGCGACGGCGTCACCGGCGCCCCCGGAGTCCGTGTTCCGGTGACGCCGTTCCGGCGGCTGCCGCCCTACTGGCCACCGGCCTTGTACGTCTCGACGGTCGGCGGGTGCCCGTTCCAGGTGCAGAACAGCGAGGACGTCGTGCCGCCGGAGGTGAAGTCGACGCGGATCCAGGCGGATGCGGACTGGTTCCAGACCTTCATCTCCCAACCGGCCTCGGGCGTCGCGGAGACCAGGGTGGCCGAGTCGGCGCCCAGGTCCAGGACGACGCGGCCGCCCTCGACCGGATAGCTGTGGACGTCGCCGGTGGTGCCGGCGGCGGAGGCCGCGGGCGTCGGGGTGCCCGGGGGACGGGCGGGGGCCGAGGCTGAGGGCTTCGCGGCGGGCGACGTGGCCGGGGCCGTGGTGGTCGGCCTGCCCGCCGGGGCCCGCGGGCGGTGGGTGGCGGAGGACGGCGGCGGCGGGGACGCCGACGCCGCCGCCGGCTCCGCGAGGGGCAGCGCGCGCGGCGGATCGTACGCCGTGCCCGCCAGCACGTGGTGGACGCCGAACCACGACATCGCGACGGCGGCGCTCGTCGCGAGCATCCACGCTCCGGCGTGCGCCAGTCCTCTTCGCATGCGCCCATACTGCCGGACGCGCCCCCTCCGCGGAGTTGAGGGTTGCGCCCGCGGCCCGGACGTGCTCGGACCCGCCCGGAGCGTCCCCCGGATGGGCTAGGTTGCGGGCCATGGCAAGTGTGCTCGTCGTGGAGGACGACCAGTTCGTGCGCTCCGCCCTCATCCGGCACCTCACCGACGCCGCGCACTCCGTACGGAGCGTGGGCACGGCCCTGGAGGCGCTGCGCGAGGTGGCGCAGGTCGGCTTCGACGTGGTGATCCTGGACCTCGGCCTGCCGGACCTGGACGGGGCCGAGGCGCTCAAGATGCTGCGCGGCATCACGGACGTCCCGGTGATCATCGCGACCGCGCGGGACGACGAGTCGGAGATCGTGCGCCTGCTCAACGCCGGTGCCGACGACTACCTGATCAAGCCGTTCTCGGTCGAGCACCTGTCGGCCCGCATGGCCGCCGTGCTGCGCCGCTCGCGCGCCCGCGAGGCCGCGGAGGTGATGCGGGTGGGCGGGCTGCAGATCGACGTGCTGCGCCGGCAGGCCGTACTCGACGGTGCGCCGCTGGATCTGACGCGGCGTGAGTTCGACCTGCTGTCCTTCCTGGCGGCCCGGCCGGGTGTGGTGGTGGCGCGGCGCGAGCTGCTGTCGGAGGTCTGGCAGCAGTCGTACGGCGACGACCAGACCATCGACGTCCATCTGTCCTGGCTGCGGAGGAAACTGGGCGAGACCGCGGCCCGCCCCCGGTACCTGCACACCCTGCGCGGGGTGGGCGTGAAACTGGAGCCGCCGCGGTGAGATGGGCCCTGGTCAAGGTCTGCGTGGCGGTCACGGCGATGGTCGTGGTGGCCTTCGCGGTGCCACTGGCCCTGACGGTCAAGGAGATGGCGCGCGACCGGGCCATCGGCAACGCCGAGCGCCAGGCCGCCGCCATAGGCCCGGCCCTGGCGATCACCACGGACCGGGCGCAGTTGGAACGCGCCGTCGCCTCCACGCAGGCGGGCGCGGACGGCCGGATAGCGGTGAGCGTGCCGGCCACCGAGGGCACGGACGGGGTACGGATCGGCCGCCCGCACGCGCCGGACGCCGAGGTGGAGGGGGCCTCCCGGCTGGGCCGGGCGGCCACGGTGCCGGTGCCCGGCGGGTACGCGCTGCTGCAGCCGACCGCCGTCGGCTCCGGTTCGGTGGCGGTGGTGGAGGTCTTCGTCCCGGACGGCGAGGTGACCCGCGGGGTCACCACCGCGTGGGCGGTGCTCGCGGCCGTCGGCGTGGGCCTGATCATCGGGGCGGTCGCGGTGGCCGACCGGCTGGGCACCCGGATGGTGGGCCCGGCCAAGCGGCTCGCGGACGCGGCCAACGGCCTCGGCCGCGGCGACCTCACGGTGCGCGTCCCGGAGGACGGCCCGCCCGAACTGCGCTCGGCCGCGGTCGCGTTCAACGCGATGGCCGACCAGATCGTGCAACTGCTCGCCAACGAACGGGAACTGGCCGCCGACCTCTCGCACCGGCTGCGCACCCCGCTGACCGTGCTGCGGCTCAACGCCGCGTCCCTCGGCGACGGCCCGGCGGGCGAGCAGACCCGGCACGCGGTGGCCCAGCTCGAACGCGAGGTCGACCAGATCATCCGCACCGCACGCGCCCAGCAGGCCCAGGACAAGCCGGTGGCGGTGGGCTGCGACGCGGCCGCGGTGATCCGCGAGCGGATGGCCTTCTGGTCGGCGCTCGCCGAGGACCAGGGCCGCGAGGCCCGCACGGCCGGCGTCGACCGCCCGGTACGCGTCCCGGTGGCCCGCGCCGATCTGGTCGCCTCGCTCGACGCCATGCTCGGCAACGTCTTCCGCCACACCCCGGAGGGCACCGCCTTCGCGGTGGACGTGCACAGCGGCGAGGACGCGGTGATCGTCCTCGTCTCCGACGCGGGCCCCGGCATCAACGACCCCTCGGCCGCGATGCGCCGCGGGCAGGGCGCGGGCGGCGACGGCTCGACGGGACTCGGCCTGGACATCGTGCGCCGCCTCGCGGAATCCACCGGCGGCGACGTCCGCATCGGCTCCTCGGTGCTCGGCGGCGCCGAGATCCGCGTCTGGATCGCCCTGCGGCCCTATGCCTCCGGCGGCAAGCGCACCCACCGTGTGGTCCGCCGCCGCCGCGGCAGACGGCCCCCGGCACGCTCGGAGGCCTGACCCCCGATGTCCCGCTCCGATTGACACCGACATGTTCGTCGGATTCGCTGCGAGAGTGACCTCGCACCCCCTCACGCCGCACCGCGTGTCCCTCGCCCTGCTGGCCATGACGCTGACCGCCGTCGGCTGCCAGGGGACACCGTCCGCTCCGGAGTCCCTGGTCGCCACCGCGCGCGCCGCCGTCGCCACCGCCGCCCCGGAGGCGTCCTGCGTGGACCGGGTCCTGGCGGGGATGAACGACACCCAGCGCGTGGGCCAGCTCTTCATGGGCGCGGCCAAGCTGACCACGCCGCCGAAGGCGGACCTGGACGCGATGCGCACGTACGCGGTCGGGTCCGTCTTCCTCGCGGGCCGCAGCACGGCCGGCGTCGCGAAGACCCGGACCCTGGTCGACAGCCTGCAGAAGTCACTCGGGCGGACGGTGGCGGGGCAGCGGGTCGGCCTGCTGGTCTCCACCGACCAGGAGGGCGGCCAGGTGCAGGTCCTCAAGGGCCCCGGCTTCTCCACCATCCCGAACGGCAAGACACAGGGCACGTGGTCGGCCGCCACGCTGCGCACGCGCGCACAGGGCTGGGCGAAGCAGCTCAAGAGCGCGGGCGTCAATGTGAACCTGGCGCCCGTCGCCGACATCGTGCCCGCCTCGATCGGCACGGCGAACATCCCCATCGGCCGCTACGGACGGCAGTTCGGCTCGACGTCCGCCGTGGTGTCCCCGCACGTCACGGCGTACGTGCAGGGCTCGAAGTCGGCCGGCGTGCTCACCACGCCCAAGCACTTCCCGGGCCTCGGCAGCGTGCGCGGCAACACCGACACGACCGCATCCGTGACGGACACGACGCTGACCCGCACGGGCAGCAACATCGCCCCCTTCCGCGCGGGCATCTCCGCCGGTACGGGTCTGGTGATGGTCTCACTGGCGACGTACAAGCGCATCGACCCCCAGCACAAGGCCGCGTTCTCCTCGCTGATCGTCAACCAGATGCTCCGCCACGACCTGGGCTTCAAAGGCGTGATCATCTCCGACGACCTCGGGCAGGCGAAGTCCGCCCAGTCCGTGGCGCTCAGCCAGCGTGCCCTGACCTTCCTCCGCGCCGGCGGCGACCTCACCCTCACCGTCACCCCCAAGGGCATCCCCACCATGGCCGAGGGCATCCGCTACGCCATGCGCCACGACCCGAAGGTGCGCACCCTGGTGCAGAACAGCGCCCGACGCATCCTGACCGCCAAGCAGGCCGCGGGCGCCCTCCGCTGCACGAGCTGACGCGGTCCCCCCGGTGGCGCGTGGACCGGCCGGTGGCGGTCGCGCGGCCGCCCTGCACCGGCCCGCGTGACCTCAGGCGTCCTCCTCGCCCCGCCCGAAGAAGGTGCCTCCCTCGAGCTTCCGGTAGGCAGTCTCGGCTCTCGCCGTCCACGCGTCCACATCGGCCGCCATCGAAGGAAATCTCTCCTTGAGAGGCCCGGCCAGTGCGGCGATCTCCGCCCAGGAGTCGGCAAGGTAGGTCTCGTTCTCCAGACCGATCGCGACGGCCACCCGGAAGGAGTCGTCCGATCTCAGCCACCGCTTCCCCACGTCGACGATGCGGGCGGCGTCCTGGGCGTCGATGATCCACGACATGGAGAGCAGCTGCTCCGAGACGTACCCCGGAGTGACGCCGGGCGCCCTGTGGTCGACGAGAAACGCCATCACGTCCTCAATGCTCGTCATCACGGCCTCCTGTGCGCGCCACTCGTGCGGTCCGCCACCGTCCGCGGCGGGGCGTCACCGGCGGGTGACCCATGATCAGGGCACACGTGATCCACGTCGAGGGGCGGCACCCAGCCGCACCGCGCTCACCTCGGCCTCAGGCCGCCCTTAGCCGGACCTTAAGCGCGTCATAAGAAATCGAACGCACGCCCAGCTCAGGCCATTTGTCCGAATACCCCTCGCTAGCGTGCCGGTTCATGAGGAACTCACATCGCCGTCGTCCCACGCGCAAGGTCGCCCTGCTCGGGGGCCTCACCGCGGGCGCGGTCGTCGCGGCCGGCGCCTTCGCTCTCGCGGGGTCGGCGCAGGCCGCCACCGTCGGTGCCGCGTACAGCAGGACCAGCGACTGGACCACGGGCTACACGGGCCAGTACGAGATCAGCAATTCCTCGGGCTCGACCCTGTCCGACTGGACACTGACGTTCGACCTCCCGGCGGGCACCAGCATCAGCTCGCTGTGGAACGCGACCTGGACGGCCGCCGGTCAGCACGTGACCGTGCGTCCCGCGAACTGGAACAAGGACATCGCCGCCGGGCAGGCGGCACAGGTGGGCTTCGTGACGAAGTCCTCCACGACGGCGGGCAACCCCGTCAACTGCCGGATCAACGGCGTGCAGTGCTCGGTGGACGACGGCGCGACCGCCACCCCCAGCGGCCGGCCCACCGCGACCGCCGCCCCGACGGTCGCCCCGACCGCCACGCCCTCCCCCACCCGGACCGCGACGGCCGCGCCGACCCCGACCTCGACGCCGACCCGCACCTCGACGCCGACGGCCACCGCGACCCCCACCGCGACCGCGCCCCCGGCCTCCGGCGCGACCGCCGGCTTCGCGCCGTACGTCGACACCTCGCTCTACCCGGCCTTCGATCTGCTCGCGCACTCCCGGTCGACCGGTGTGAAGCAGTACAACCTGGCCTTCGTCACCGACGGCGGCGGCTGCACCCCCAAGTGGGGCGGCGTCACGGACGTCGCCGCGGACGCCGTGGCCGCCCAGATCGGCGACCTGCGCAGGGCCGGCGGCGACGTCCGCGTCTCCTTCGGCGGCGCGTCCGGCTCCGAGCTGGCGACCACCTGCTCCTCCCCCGCGGCGCTCGCCGCCGCGTACGGCAGGGTCGTCGACACCCTCAAGCTCACCAAGGTGGACTTCGACGTCGAGGGCGGCGCCATCGCGAACGCCACCGCCAACTCCCGGCGCGCCAAGGCCATCGCGCAACTCCAGGCGGCCCACGGCGGCCTGGAGGTCTCCTACACCCTGCCCGTCATGCCGACCGGCCTCACCCAGGAGGGCGTGGACCTGCTTGCCGACGCCAAGGCCAACGGGGTGCGCATCGCCGCCGTCAACATCATGGCGATGGACTACGGCGCCTCCTTCAGCGGCGACATGGGCGGTTACGCCATCGACGCCGCCACCGCCACCCAGGCGCAGATCAAGAGCGTGCTCGGACTGTCCGACGCGGCCGCCTGGAAGGCCGTCGCCGTGACACCCATGATCGGCGTGAACGACGTCAGCAGCGAGGTCTTCAGGGTCGACGACGCCTCGCAACTGGTGGCCTTCGCCAAATCCAAGGGTCTGGGCGGGCTGTCGATGTGGTCCGCGACCCGCGACAGGCAGTGCCCCGGCGGTGCCAGGAACTCCGCCGACGCGACCTGCAGTTCGATCGTCCAGGACGCGAGCGCGTTCTCGAAGGCGTTCGCCGCCTACGACCGCTGATCCCCCGGGATCGCACCGGGATCACCGCATCCCCCGTCAGCCATCTCCCGATCCCCCCACACGAGCGCCCCGGCCGGCAGTTCACCCACGCCCCGGCCGGGGCGCTCTTCTCATGTGCGCGGGTGCGCGGGCCGGTTCAGCAGGCCGTCGAGCAGCGCGGCCAGGCCGGCCTCGTACTGCGTGCGGCCCGAGTCCTGTGCGGCACTGAGCTCGGGGGCGAGGCCGGTCAGCGACGGATAGCGCTCAGAGGGGAGTTCGGCGAGGCGCTCGCGGATCTTCTCGCGGAGATTCACCTCCGCGTCGCACTCGGCGCGCTTGCGGCGCACGGCCCACATGGCCGAGCCCACCGTGTACTGCATGAGCGCGACCTGGCCGGCGGCGGCCGCGGCGGGCTCCAGGCCCGCGCAGCGCAGCAGGCAGAGCATCCGGTCGATGACGCTCAGCGCCTCGTCGCCGCGCAGCGGACGGCTCGCCAGCAACTGGAGTGCTGCGGGATGTTCACTGAAAAGCCGGTACACCCCCACACACAGTTCAATAAGCTGCTCGCGGGGCGCGCCGGCGTCCGGGGGAATCTCGATCTCACCGAGCAGCCGCTCGTTCACGGCGTCATTGAGTTCCTCTTTTCCCTTGAAGTGCGAGTAGACGGCCATCGTGCCCACACCCAGCTCCTGGGCGAGCGCGCGCATGGTGAAGGCCTCGGGCCCGTCACGGTCGAGAAGCGCGACGGCTGCGTCGAGGATGCGGTCGGGGTTGAGGGTGTTGCGGGGGACGCGGCGCCGTGGGGAGCGGGCCGGCGGGGTGACAGTCATGAGGGATGCGTGTCCGGTCATGGGGAGCGGTCGGTGAGCGGTTTCCTTGATTCTCCCGCGTTCACGGGCAACCCATGACGGTTGTGCGGCGTCTTTTCGCACGCGTTCACGAGCGCACCATGGTGAACCTCGGACGAACCAGGAGTTACCGGAATAGGCGGGGGTGGTGTTCGGGTTGCCTAGCGTACGTCGTACGGTAGTCCGCATGAGCTCTCACAGGGAGAGGACGGGGAGAACGGCCCGATGACCATGACCACCACCGCGCCGCGGGCCGCCACCTACAGGGGCGGCCTGCGCTGGTGGACCGAGCTGCCGCTGATCGCGGTGGTGTACGGCCTCTACACGACGGGACGGCTCCTGGTACGCGGGGACGTGGTGCGGGCGGTGGACCACGGCATCGCCATCCTCCACCTGGAAACGGCACTCACCCTGGACCCCGAACGCTGGCTCAACACCCTCTTCAGCCGTTACCGGGCGCTCGGCATTCCCGCCGACTTCTGGTACGCCTCGCTGCACTACCTGGTCACCCCCACCGTGCTGGTCTGGCTCTGGCGACGGCGCCCGACCGTCTACCGCTTCGCCCGCACCTGGCTGATGACCTCCACCCTCATCGGGCTGATCGGCTTCACCCTGGCGCCCACCGCCCCGCCGCGACTGCTGGCGGGGCGGCACGGTTTCGTCGACACCATGGCCCAGTACGGCTCCTACGGGTGGTGGGGCGGCGACGCGAGCGCCCCGCGCGGCCTCGGCGGGCTCACCAACCAGTACGCGGCGATGCCCAGCCTGCACGTCGGCTGGTCGCTGTGGTGCGGCGTCATGCTCTGGCGCCACGGGCGGACCCGTTTCGTGCGCGGCCTCGGCATCGCGTACCCGCTCGGCACGACCCTCGTTGTCATGGGCACCGCCAACCACTACTTCCTCGACGCGGTCGCCGGCGCGGCGGTCATGGGCCTCGGCTTCCTGCTCACCAAACCGTTCCTGCGCGCCGTGGACGGCTTGCGGGGCGCGGTCACCGCACGGTTCGCGGGCCCGCCGCGGCAGGTCTCCTCCCCCGTGGTCGCCTCCTCGCGGGACGCCGCCCCGGCCGAGCGCCCGGCCGGGCGGCAGGCCGCGCACCCGGCCGTCCCCGCCCAGCGCGGGGCCCGGCCACCGGCCCGGGAGTCCCACGGCTGAACCGCGGTGGCCCCCGTTGTCGGTGGGGAGTGCGAGACTTGCGCGGGTGAGCACTACGCACGATCTGCGAGAGCGGTTGGCGGGGCTGCGCGGCCCGGGAACCACGCCGCGCCCGATGGACGCGCGGGCCCTGGCGGCGCTGGCGGCGAACCCGGGCTGCCGGCGCCGCGCGCTGCTGGACGCCGCGGGGGTGGACAAGGCGGCCGTGGCCGGCGTGCTGGGCAACCCGGCGCCGTTCGGGCAGTCGCAGTTCGCGTTCATCCGCGGCCACGCCTTCGAGGCCAGGGTCAAGGGGAACGGCTGCGCCGAGCTGCTGCGCCTGCTGGGCGCGCCGGAGGACACCGCGGTGGCGCTGCCCGACCTGACCGCGCCCGGCCCCGAGGGCCGCGTGGAGCGCACCCGCCTCGCGCTCAAGGAGGCCACCGCCGCGGCCCGTTGGACGGTGCTGGACCATCCGCTGCTGGCCCTCGAGGTCGCCGACTCCCCGGTCTACCTGGAGCCGGACGCGATCGCCGTGCGCCCCGACGGGTCGTGGACGGTGATCGAGGTCAAGTCCTTCCCGATCCTGGACGGTTCGGCGGACGCGGTGAAGGTCGGCGCCGCCGCCCGGCAGGCCGCGGTCTACGTCCTGGCCCTGGAACGGCTCGGTTTCGGCGCCCCCGACCACCGCGTGCTGCTGGTGTGCCCCAAGGACTTCTCCAACCTCCCGGTCGCCGAGGTCGTCGACGTCCGCAAGCAGTTGTCGGTCACCCGGCGGCAGCTCGCCCGGCTCACCCGGATCGAGGAGATCGCCGACACGCTGCCCGAGGGCACGACCTTCGACCTGCGGCTCGCTGACGACCGGCGCACCCCCACCCGCCCCGGGCCGGAGTTGCGCGCCGCGGTGGACCTGCTGCCGGCGGCGTACGCACCCGAGTGCCTGGCCAGCTGCGAGCTGTCCTTCCACTGCCGCGAGCAGGCACGGGCCTGCGGCGCCGTGGAGGCGCTGGGCCGCGGGGTCCGCGCCGAACTCGGCTCGCTCACCGACGTCGAGCAGGTGCTGGCGGCCGCGCTCGGCGACGACGGCAACGGCGACCGCGGGGGCGACGGCGCATCCGCGTCCGGCAGACCCGCCGTACCCGACGACCCCGCGGTGGCCGCCCTGCGACGGGCCGCCGCGCTCCGTGCGGAGGCGCTGGGATGTCGCTGATCTCCGTGCTGGCCAGGGCGGAGGCGATGGCGACCGGGCGGGCGACCCCGCTCGCGACCGTGCGCCACCGCCACCTGTCGGACCGGCCGCTGGTCCTGGTCCTGCTCACCACCGCCGGCGAGGTCGGCGCCCCTCTGGGAGCGCTCGTCGGTTCCGCGCGCACCGAGCCCCGGCTGCTGACGGTTCCGCAGCCGCGCGACCGCGACCTGCGCTTCGCCTTCCTCGCCGAACTCGCCCAGATCGTGCTGCCCTACCTGGAGAGCTTCGCCGACGACACCGAGACCGAGCCCGCGACACGCAACCGCGAGGAATCGGAGGTCTGCACCGACGCGCCCCAGCTGCTGGTGGCCAATTCCGCGGCCGTGGACTACGTCCGGCTGCTCGGCCGCTCCACCCGCTTCCGCCGGACCGCCGAGGACGACCCGGACGAGCCGCACCCGGTACCCGCGCGGGTGCCGCTGCTCGGCCGGTGGCTGACGCACTACGGGGAGCGCGCCCGCACCCCCGGCTCCTCGCTGCTGCTGTCCGCGACCGAACTGCTGACCCGGCACTGGGCCACCGGCCAGAGCAATCTGGAGGACCAGCACCTCGGTGCCCTGCTCGCCTGGATCGACCCACCCGAGGACGTGCCGGGCGCCGAGGCGGCGCGCCGCGCGGAGAGCGTGCGCGGCAGCGACGGACTGCTGGAGTGCCCGCCGGCGGGCCCCGCCACCGACCCCGTGTTCGACAACGCGGTGCTCGCGCCCGCCACGGCCCGCTTCGACGCGGGCGTCCCCGGCGCCGCGGACGAGATCGCCGCACTGCTCGCCGGGCAGATGCGTCCCACCTGGGACGCGATCTGGCGCTCCCTCGACCTGCTCCGCGAACTCCCCGAGGGCGCCCACGTCGAGGAGCGGTGGAAGCGCGACCGCTGGTCGTACACCTCGCACCGGGACCGGGTACGGGCCGGGGAGCCGCCGCAGCCGCGACGCGACGACGCGGTCTCCGCGGCGCAGAAGCTGGCCGGGCGGGAGACCGCGCAGGTCCGGCTGGAGGCGCAGGAGGCCCTGGACGACCCGCTGGAGATGGCGGGCCGGCGGCTGGCCGGGCAGGCGTTCGCGGGCGAGGTGGTGGACGTGCGGATGGCGATGAGCGAGGGCAAGATCCCCAAGCCGCGCCCGCTGGTGACCGTGGCGACCGAGGACCGGCCGCATCTCGACCCGGACGCCAAGGTCTACCGCGCCCTGCCGGACGGCCGCACGCAGCAGGCGCAGTTCGTCGAGTGGGCCGGGCCGGGCGCCGTGCTCCTGCGGGTGGTGAACGGCATGGGCCGGTCCAAGGTCCCCGACCCCGGGACCGTGCCGGAATCCGGTGACGCCACGTGCTGGACGCTGTTCGAACACGCCCCGCGTGGCGGCGCGGGGCTGCCGGACCCGGAGGACACCCCGTGGACCCACGGCGGCCCCCCGGGCGCGGCGACCGCCGCGGGCACCGCTGCCGCCAGCACCACCACCTCAGCCGCGCTCGCCGAGAGCGCCGACCCCGCGACCGCGGAGGACTACCTTTGAGCCCGAGCCCGGTGAGCGAGGCGGCCCGGGCCGCCGACGCCGCGACCGAGCGGATCCTGCACGACACCCTGCACGGCACGCACCGCGGCGTGGTCGTGGACTCCCCGCCCGGCGCGGGCAAGTCCACGCTCGTGGTGCGCGCCGCCCAGGAGCTGGTCGCGGCGGGCGAGTCCCTGATGGTGGTCGCCCAGACCAACGCCCAGGTCGACGACCTGGTGGACCGCCTGGCGACGGCCGACCCCGCCCTGCCCGTCGGCCGGCTGCACGGCAGCGACTCCCCGCCGGACCCGGCGCTGGACCGGCACGCTTCCGTACTGAAGTCGACCAAGGCGGCCGACCTGACCGGGGCGAAGGTGGTGATCGCCACCGCCGCGAAGTGGGCCTTCACCGCGGCCTCCAAGGACGTCGAACCGTGGCGGCACGCCATCGTCGACGAGGCCTACCAGATGCGCTCGGACGCGCTGCTGCAGGTAGCCGGGCTGTTCCAGCGGGCGCTGTTCGTGGGCGACCCCGGGCAGCTGGACCCGTTCAGCGTGGTCGGCTCCGAGCAGTGGGCGGGGCTGAGCTACGACCCCTCGGCGAGCGCGGTGGTCACCCTGCTGGCCCACAACCCGGGACTGCCGCAGCACCGGCTGCCGGTGTCGTGGCGGCTGCCCGCCTCGGCGGCACCGCTCATCTCGGGTGCCTTCTACCCGTACACCCCGTTCCGCAGCGGCACCGAGCCCGGCGAGCGGCGGCTGACCTTCGGCGTGCCCGGCGACGGCTCCGGCCCCGACCGCGTGCTCGACGAGGCGGCGCTGGCCGGCTGGGGCCTGCTGGAGCTGCCGGCCCGCCGCACACCGCGCACGGACCCGGAGGCGGTGCGCGCGGTCGCCCTGGTGACCCGGCGGCTGCTGGACCGGGGCGGGGTGGCGCACTCCGAACGCGGCACCGCGCCGGTCGGGCCGGACCGCATCGCGGTGGGCACCGCCCACCGCGACCAGGCGGCGGCGGTCCGGGCGGCGCTGGCGGACCTCGGGGTCCGGGGTGTGACGGTGGACACGGCGAACCGGCTGCAGGGCCGGGAGTTCGACGTCACCGTGGTGCTGCACCCGCTGTCGGGGCGCCCCGACGCCACGGCCTTCCACCTGGAGACCGGCCGGCTGTGCGTGCTGGCCTCCCGGCACCGCCACGCCTGCGTGGTGGTGTGCCGGGCGGGTGTGCCGGAACTGCTGGACGAGCACCCCTCGACGGAGCCGGTGCAGCTCGGGGTGACGGTGAAGTTCCCGGACGGCTGGGAGGCCCATCACGCGGTCCTCTCCCATCTCGCCGAACACCGTGTGACCTGGCATCCCTGACGCGTCCCCGCCCGGTTCCCGCCTCACCGAGGTCCTCTTGCGCGAGGCGGGACAATAGAAGGCGCCGACGATCCTGGAGGTACGTACATGTCCGAGCCGCAGTCGGCTCACAGCGCGGCGGGCAAGCCGCCCGCCCCTCGGCTGAAACCCGCCCAACTTCTCTTCGAACCGGCGGCGATCGCCGAGGACGACGAGCACTTCTTCGACCTGGAGTCCATGGAGGACCCCAGAGAGCTGCTGGCGCGCTCCACCGAGCTGGCCCTGGCGTTCCGGGCCGCCGCGGACCGCGCCACCGAGTTCCAGGCCATGGCCGCGGCGCAGCTCGCCGACCCCAAGCGCTTCGACCGGCTGGTGCCGGCGGCGATCGCCGAGCAGGCGGGCTGGTCGGAGGACTACGCCAAGCGGATGATCGAGTTCGGCCAGGGCCTGCTGCAGGGCGGTTCCGCGGGCTCGTAGCGCCCGCGCATATGCCGCATATATGCGGCGGGGGCAAGGTACCCGACCCCCGGCCCGCGTGTCCCCCCTTCTACCGGATTGGCGTAACGAAACGTTCACGCACGGTAGTTGTATATGTCATGAGTGATGGGCAGTGGCACACATGGCCGGGGGGCATGATCGATTCTGCTTCCTCAGGCGTACCCGACGCGGCAGGCTCCGCCGCGTACCGGCACGCGCAGTACGTGACCCCCGACGGAGCCGACTGGCTGGCCTCCGCCAGCGCCTTCCCGCGCAGCGTCCGGGCGCTGTGGTCCGCCCGGCCCACGGCTCCCACCGTGCTGCCCTGCGGCACGGCCTTCGACGTGGTGAACCTGCCCGCGCTCCTCGGCCGCCGCGTCCTGGAGCAGCTGTGGTCCGCGGGCCCCGGCTCCGGTCCCGCCGCCGAGTGCCGCGGGCGCATCCTGCTGCTCGTCGCGCCCGGCACCGCGCAGCGGCTGCCCTCCCTGCTGTCCTGGGAGGAGTGGGGCAGACCCGTGCCGCCCCTGCTCTGCCACGGCGAGGGCGACTCGGTGGCCCTCCCCCCGCCCTACGCCGACTGCTCCACCGCCCGCTCCCGCTGGCTCGTCGCCCCCGACACCCACCGCCCCTGGCTCCCGGGGGCCGCCGAGGTGCTGTGGGCCTGCGTCCGGGCGGCCCGCTGACCGGCCGGCCGGGCGCCGGAATATCGATTTTCACCCGCCCGCAAGCGGATGCTAATCTCTACGACGTGAGCAAGCGCCGCTAGCTCAACTGGCAGAGCAGCTGACTCTTAATCAGCGGGTTCGGGGTTCGAGTCCCTGGCGGCGCACCATCATCGACGGGCGCCCTCCCTCCGGAGGGCGCCCGTCGTCGTGTGCGCGACACTCCGCGCCGGCTCCGTCCGCCAGGGGTGGCGGTTGGTGATCCGCACCGTCCACGCGTCGTCGGCCGGGTCGTGGGCGAGGACCTCGACGGTGAGGCCGGAGGCGGGGTCGGCGAAGTGCTCGCCGGGCCGGAAGGGCGCGTCGTTGAGGGAATTGAACGAGGCGCTGCTGTACTCGCAGGCCGAGGTGGCGGGGTGGGCGTCGCGGACGGTGACGGGGCCGTGGCCGGAGTCGACGTCGGTACGGATCCGGTACACGAGGACGCCCTCGCGGCAGGCCTCGGCGTCGTTGCCGCGAGCGGCACGGGCCTCGACGACATAGGCGCTGGTGCGGCCGAGCGGGACGACCGCCGCCTTGCGGCCGCCGGGGACCTCCACCGGGGACAGCCGCACCAGGTGCGTCGCGGCGTCGCGGACGCAGAGGATCTGGGCGTCGTCCAGCCAGCCCAGGCGCCACTTGTGCCAGGCGAACAGGTCGCCCTGCAGACCCCAGTCCAGGGACATGCTGTCCCACTGGCCGGCCAGGGTGTCGGTGCGGCCGAAGCGGTCGACGGCGTACAGGTCGGGCAGTCCGAAGGCGTGGCCGTTCTCGTGGCTGAGCACGCGCGCGCCCGACTGGTCGTGACCGTATATCAGGGACACCCGGTCCAGGTGGGCGCCGTCGTCGGTGGTGGCGGCGGAGGCGCCGGTCCAGGTGACGGAGAGCACCGCCTGGTCGGCGGGCGGGCCCGCGTTGGGCGTGACCAGGATGTTGACCAGGCTGTAGCCGGAGAAGTCGATCTTCTTGTCGGCGACCCGCAGCAGGTCGCGCATCATGGCGGTGTGCGCGGTCCAGCCGTAGCCGCGCCCTATGCCGTACGCGGTGAAGGGGCGGGGCATGCGGATCCAGTGGAGCACGGGCGTGGAGTCGTAGCGCAGCCTGCCGTACGAGGCCCGGTGGAACCACTGCCGCACGGCGGGGAAGAACTCGCGGTAGCGCTCCTTGGCGGGGGAGGGGGCGGGCTTGTCGGGGAAGTCGACCATGAGGGTGAGGGCGCGCACGTCGCCGGTGGCGGCGGCGAAGTCGCGCCCGCCGTCGCTGAACCCCTCCGACATGGCCGTGCCCGGCGCCGCGCGCAGGGCGCAGGGCCGGTCGGCGGGCGGCAGGCCGGCGGCCGTACCGCTCCTGGTGACGGCGCCACTGCCCGCCGCGAAGAGCATCACGCAGGCCGAGACGGCCAGCGCCCGTGATCCGCGCACCGCCTAGCCCTGCGTGACCCGGACGGTCCAGGAACCGTCCTGGTGGCGGGCGACGACGTCGATCCGCGAGTCGGAGCCGACCGCGTACCCCTGGCCCGCCCGGAAGGGGGCGTCGGCGAGCGGCGGGTAGACCGAGACCTGCGAGCAGCCGGAGGTCCGCGGGTGGCCGTCGATGACGTCCACCGGGCCGTCGCCGGACTGGACGTCGGCGCGCACCCGGTACATCAGGACGCCCTCGGTGCAGGTCAGCCGGTCGTTGCCGGTGGCGGCGCGGACCTCGACGGCGACGACGGACTTGAGCCCGGCGGGTACCACGAGGAGCTTGGTGCCGCCCGGCCGTTCGACCGGGGTGATCCGGTAGGTGTGCGTGCCGCTGTCGACGACGCAGTGGACCTGCGAGGAGCGCAGCCAGCCGAGCTTCCACTTGTGCCAGGCGAACAGGTCCGGCGCCAGTCCGAACTGACTGCCCATGATGTCCCAGTCCCCGACGTGGGTGTCCCAGTCGGCATGGCTGCCGACCGGGGGCCGGTAGTACAGGTCGGGCAGGTCGAAGGCGTGTCCGGTCTCGTGCGCGAGGACGTTGACGTCCGGCGGGTGGCTCTCGAAGACGGTGACGAAGCGGCGCAGTTCGACGCCGTCCGCGTGCAGCGGCGAGCCGAGGCTGACCACCTTGGTGGCGTCCGGGTCGACGCCCGGGGCGTCGGGGTCGGCGACGAGGTAGACGACCTTGTAGCGGCGGAAGTCCACGCGCGGGTCGGCGGCCGCCACCGCGTCGTCGAGGAAGCGCGAGCGCACGGGGGCGCCCCAGTCGCGTGCTATCGAGTACGCGGTGGAGGGCAGCGGCATGCGCAGCCAGACCGGCACGACGTGCGGCCGCAGCCGGAAGGCACCGTAGGAAGCGCGTGCGAAGTACTGCGCGGTGGCCGGGAAGTGGTCCGCCGCCAGTTGGTCCGGGGTGAGGCTGGGCCGGGCGTCCGGGAAGGACAGGAAGATCATCACGGCGTCGACGTCCGCCCGGGGCCGCGGGTAGGAGGGGTCCCAGGACGACACGCCCTCGGAGTGGTGGGCGGTGCCGCGCGGCAGGACGCACACCTCGCCACCGGCACCGCCCGCGGAGGGTCCGGTGACCAGGGTCCAGGCCACGACGGCGGCGAACACGCTCATCGCCGCGACCGCGGCCCGCAGCACGCGACGGGCGGCGCGCGGGGATTCACCCCTGCGAACACGCCGATGCGCACGTATGGGTAGCCCTGGCAACGGCACGTGGACCTCCCGGACGGTGTCGGGACACCCCCATCACGCTGCTATGTTTTGCGGTGTTTCGCCCCCTTGTGCTGCTCCGCCTGGGTTACCGTCCGATCACTACAGTGCGTAATGAGTGACGGAAAACGATCAATTCAATTCACGACGCGACGAGAAATGACCAACGCCACACCCCGGACGCCGAGAATCACCGCTACGGCGGTGGCCTCGCCATTCGGAAAACCTCTATGATCGGCACATTTCCAGGATGAACACCGCCTCTTGGCGGTCATTCGATCCCTCCACGACCATGTGTGCGAGACGACAGCAATACGGGAGTCAGCGATGGGCGGACCCTCGGGAGGCCCCGACCTCGACCCCGAGATGACGGCCCCCACAGTCACTCAATGTCATCCTCCGGCCTCGGAACGGACGGTCTCGGAGGTCCACGACTACCGCGCCGCCTTCAACGTGGCGCGGCTGCCCATGGCGCTGATCGGCCCCGACGGCCGGGTCCGCGAGGCCAATCCGGCGCTCGGTCAACTGCTGGGCGCCGACCCGGTGCGGCTCACCGCGCTCACCGCCGCCGAGCTCGTCGGCCTCGCGGGGATCGGCGGTCCCGACGACCGGGCGCCGGCCGCGCGGACCACCCAGGGCGATCCGGCGGACCGGCCGGGCGGCACGAGCACGGAGCCCGGCCCGGCCACCGAGCCCGTGGAGTCCGCCGAGGCCCCGGAGAGCACGGAGAACACGGAGTACGCCGAGTACGAGGCGGTACTCACCGGCCGCCGCGAGGAGTTGCGCCGCACCCGTCCGGTCCGCGGGCCGGACGGCCGCACCGTGTGGGCCGAGGTCGTCGTGGTCCCGGTCCCCGGCGGGGTGCTGCTCTCGGTGGAGGACCTGGGCGAGCGCCACGAACTGCGCGAGCAGTTGCGGCACCTGCGCATGCACGACCCGGTCACCAAACTCCCCAACCGCCAGCTGTTCTTCGAACGCCTGGCCACCGCTCTGGAGGGCGCCGGCAGCCGGACCGGCCGCATCGGCCTGTGCTACCTCGACCTCGACGGTTTCAAGGCCATCAACGACACCCTCGGCCACCGGACCGGCGACCGGCTGCTCAAGGCCGTCGCCGAGCGGCTGACCGACTGCGCCGCACGGCTCGGCCGCGGCGGCACGCTCGTCGCCCGGCTCGGCGGCGACGAGTTCGCCGTCCTCATCGAGGACTCCACCGGCACCGGGCAGGCCACCGCGCTCGCCGAGTCCGTACTGACCGCGCTGCAACGTCCGTTCGACCTGTCCGGTCACCGGCTGGCCGTCTCCGCGAGCATCGGCGTGGTCGAACGTGAGGCGTCGGGGACCACGGCCACCGGCATCATGCAGGCCGCCGACACCACGCTGTACTGGGCGAAGGCGGACGGCAAGGCCCGCTGGACGCTGTTCGACCCCGAGCGCAACGCGCACCGCATGACCAAGCAGGCGCTGTCCAGCACGCTGCGGCAGGCGGTGGAGCGCGGGGAGTTCGTCCTGGAGTACCAGCCGCTGGTCGAGCTGGGCAGCGGCAGCCTGCGCGGGGTCGAGGCCCTGGTGCGCTGGGAGCACCCGCACTTCGGGCTGCTCGGACCGAACCGGTTCATCCCGCTGGCCGAGGAGAACGGCTCGATCGTCCAGCTCGGCCGCTGGGTGCTCGCCGAGGCGTGCCGCCAGACACGGCAGTGGCAGAAGGACCACCCGGACGACCCGATCTTCGTCAGCGTCAATGTGGCGGTGCGCCAGGTCTGGGACTCCGACCTGGTCGCGGACGTGGCCGAGATCCTGGACGACACCGGGCTGCCGCCCGAGCTGCTGCAACTGGAGCTGACCGAGTCGGCGGTGATGGGCTCGGCGGGCCGGCCGCTGCAGGCGCTGCACGCCCTGCACGAGATGGGGGTGCACATCGCCATCGACGACTTCGGCACCGGCTACTCCAACCTGGCCTATCTGAGCCGGCTGCCGGTCTCCGCGCTGAAGCTCGACGGCACCTTCGTCCGCGGCTTCCGCGACACCCTGCACCCGAACCCGGCCGACGAGACGATCGTCGAGGCGCTGGTGCAGCTCGCCCACCGGCTCGGTCTGACCGTGACCGCCGAGTGCGTGGAGAACGCCGAGCAGGCGGAGCGGCTGCGGCGGATCGGCTGCGACACCGGGCAGGGCTGGCTGTACTCGCGGCCCGTTCCGCCGGAGCGGATCGCCGAACTGCGGCGGGACGCCGCGGGGGACCCGGCGCCCGGGTCGCCACGGGAAGCGGCGGAGCCGGAGCCGGAGCCGGGGCAGCAGGGGGCACCGGGAGAGCCGGGGGAATAAGCGGAGTCGCTCTCCGGTTGTGACTGCCCGTACGCAGCATCGACCGGCCCAGGAGGCGACGGACCGCCGTGGAGACGAACGACCCCGTACGAGGTACCACCCTCGGCAGCGCACCCGTGCCCCTGTCCGTGCTCGACCTGGCCACCGTCGGCGCGGGCCTGACCGCGAGCGACGCGCTGCGCACCGGCGTCGAGCTGGCCCGGCTCGCCGAGGCCCGCGGCTACCAGCGCTACTGGGTCGCCGAGCACCACTCCATGCCCGGGGTCGCCTCGTCCTCCCCCGCCGTGATCCTCGCCCATCTCGCCGCGCACACCGAGCGCATCCGCCTGGGGTCGGGCGGCGTGATGCTGCCCAACCACGCGCCGCTGGTCATCGCCGAGCAGTTCGGCACGCTGGAGGCGCTCGCCCCGGGCCGTGTCGACCTCGGGCTCGGACGTGCGCCGGGCACCGACGGCGCGACCGCCGCCGCGCTGCGCCGCAGCGACCGGCTCAACGAGAGCGCCGACGACTTCCCGCAGCAGCTCGCCGAACTGGTGCGGTTCCTGGACGACGACTTCCCCGCCGGCCACCCCTACGCCCGCATCCACGCCATCCCCGGTCCCGTGCAGGGCACCGCCCCCGGCGGTGTGCAGTCGGCCGCGCGTCCCTCGGTGTGGCTGCTCGGCTCCAGCGGTTTCAGCGCCCGGCTGGCGGGCGCCCTCGGCCTGCCCTTCGCCTTCGCGCACCACTTCTCGGCGGCGAACACGGTCCCGGCCCTGGAGCTGTACCGCGAGTCCTTCCGGCCCTCCGCGGTCCTGGACAAGCCGTACTCCGTCATCGGCGTCGCCGCCCTGGCGGCGGACGACGAGAAGGAGGCCGGCCGCCAGGTGCTGACCGGAGCCCTGTCGATGCTGCGGCTGCGCATGGGGCGCCCCGGGCTCGTGCCGACCCCCGAAGAGGCCGAGGCGTACGAGTTCAGCCCCGCCGAGCGGGAGTTCGTCGACTCCTGGCTGGTCAACATCGTCCACGGCACCGCCGAGCAGGTCCGTGACGGGCTGAACGCCCTGGTGGAGCGCACCGGGGCGGACGAGCTGATGCTCACGGCCAACGCGCACAGCCCGCAGGCCCGCCTGCGCTCGTACGAACTGGTCGCCGACGTGTACGGGCTGCCCAAGGCCTGACCCGCGACCGGACAGGTCGGGCCGGGGGCGCCGCCCCCGGCCCGCCTCACACGTCGACGGCGACGTACTTGATCTCCAGGTACTCGTCGATGCCGGCGAAACCGCCCTCGCGCCCGATCCCGGACTGCTTGACGCCGCCGAAGGGCGCCGCGGGGGTGGACACCACGCCCTTGTTGAGGCCGAGCATGCCCGTCTCCAGCTCCTCGGCGTAGCGGATTCCGCGCCGCAGGCTCTCGGTGAAGACATAGGAGACGAGGCCGAAGACGGTGTCGTTGGCCAGCCGGATCGCCTCGTCGTCGTCGGTGAAGGTGACGACGGGCGCGACCGGCCCGAAGATCTCCTCGCGGAGCATCGCCGCGTCGGCGGGGACGTCGGCCAGCACGGTCGGCGGGTAGAAGTACCCCGGCCGGTCGGAGAGCGGCTCGCCGCCGGTGACGACCCGGGCCCCGCCGGCGACGGCGTCGCGCACCAGGCGGTCGACCTTGCCGAGGCCGGCGCTGTCGATGAGCGGGCCGACCTGGGCACCGGGTTCGGTGCCCCGGCCGACGACCATGGAGCCGAGCTTCTCGGCCAGCCGCCCGGTGAACGCCTCGGCCAGGTCGTCGTGCACGTACACGCGGTTGGCGGCGGTGCAGGCCTCGCCGATGTTGCGCATCTTGGCGACGGCGGCGCCCTCGACCGCCTTCTCCAGGTCCGCGTCCTGGCAGACGATGAGCGGCGCGTTGCCGCCGAGCTCCATGGAGGTGCGCAGCACGCCCTTGGCGCTCTGCGCGATCAGCTTCTGCCCGACACCCGTCGAGCCGGTGAAGGAGAGCTTGCGCAGCCGCGGGTCCTCCAGCAGCGGGGTGGACACCTCGCCCGGCCGTGAGGTGGTCAGCACGTTGAGGACGCCGTCGGGGAGTCCGGCCTGGCCGAGGATCTCGGCGAGGGCGAGCATGGACAGCGGCGTCTGGTGCGCCGGCTTGACGATCATCGTGCAGCCCGCGGCGACGGCGGGCCCGATCTTCCGGGTGCCCATGGCCATCGGGAAGTTCCACGGGGTGATCAGCAGCGCCGGTCCCACCGGCTGCCGCATCACCCAGATCCGGCCGTTGCCGTCCGGAGCGGTCGCCCACCCGCCGTCGACCCGGACCGCCTCCTCGGCGAACCAGCGGAAGAACTCGGCGGCGTAGAGGATCTCGCTCCGGGACTCGGCGACCGGCTTGCCCATCTCCAGGGTCATCAGCACCGCGAGGTCGTTCTGCCGTTCGACGATGAGCTCGTACGCGCGCCGCAGGATCTCGCCGCGCTCGCGCGGCGCGGTGGCCGCCCAGCCGGCCTGCGCGGCGGCCGCCGCGTCCATCGCCGCGCGCGCGTCCTCGGCACCGGCGTCGGGCACCGCGCACAGCGGCTGCGCGGTCGAGGGGTCCTCCACCTCGTACTCCCGGCCGTCCTTCGCGGGCCGCCACCGGCCGCCGATCAGCAGCCCCTTCGGCACCCGTTCCACGACCAGTTGCTCGCGCTTGTCTTCCATCCCGGTGCTGTCGCTCATCACGGCTCCCTGCCTCTCCCGGACGGTCCGGGCAGTCGGGTACCCCTCCACATTCGCATGAATGCCTCCCGTACGTCGGGGTAGGCGCGGCCCTCGTGGGCCGGCGCACCACACGGGGACGAACTTGGTGCTCGCCTTCGCTCCTGGGCTTCACGGCGCGTTCGCGCCGGGGCTCGGTGCACGGGGTGTCCCTGGTCGTCGTGGAGTTCTTCCGCGGCACCTCGTTGCACGTGCGGTTGTTCTGTCTGTTCTTCGCGCTGCCGATCCCGGGCTTCACGCTCGTGCCGCTGGCCTGCGCCGTCGTGGCGATCAGGCTCAACTACGGGGCGTACACGGTTCGGAGGTGGTGCGCGGGGCGATCGACGCGGTGCCCAGGGCCCAGGCGGAGGCGGCCGTCGCGCTGAACATGACGCCGCGGCAGCGGATGCGGCCGGTGGTCCTGCCGCAGGCGTGGCCGCAGATGATCCCGCCGTTCAACAACCTGTTGATCCAGCTGCTGAAGTGCACGTGCTGGGCAGGACCGCGACGAGGCCGCCGAACGCGGCCGCGAGCTGCGGGAACTGGGCGGCCTGGCCGACAAACGGGACGCTTCACCCCACCCGGCTCTCCGGCGGCCGGCAGCAGCGGGTGGCCGTCGCCCGCGCGCTCGCCATGCGGCCGGACATCACGCTGCTGTGCGTCACCCACGAGATGAGGTTCGCCCGGGACGTCTCCGACCGCGCACTGATGTTCGACGGCGGGAAGGTGGTGGAATCGGGTGCGCCGGAGCGCATTTTTTCGGCTCCCCGGAGCACCGCAGAACCCGGGAATTCCTCGGTACGGTGCCCTGACGGAAAGTGGGCCGTGCCCTGGGCATATGCCAGAGTGGCGCGTTCCTGCATATACGTCCGGAGGCGTTCAGACAAAGCTTCAACGGGCTCTACTCGAAACCGCTTTGAGGCTATCGTGGAATGCGGCCCGGCTGCCGGGTCCCGTCCGTCGTGCGCGGTGGCCGTGACCAGCAGCCACAGCAAGGACGCAAACGGTCACACCTGTAGGGGGACACCGTGGCGCTTGAGCACCGACAGGTCGCGCCGGTCTACGCCGTCCAGCACGCGCTGCGCGTGCTGGAGACCGTGGACAAGCACCGGCACGGCGTCAGCGCCGAGCAGCTCGCCCGCGAAATCGGCGTGCCCATCGGATATCTATCGCAACTGCTCGCCATGCTCAACCGGGAGCGCTACCTCAACGCCCTGCCCGGTGGTGGGTACGCGGTCGGTGAATCGCTCGTCCTGCTGGGCAGCGCCAGCCGCGACACGGCGCTCGCCGAGAAGATCAAGAACGTGCTGATGGCGCTGCGCGACGAGGTCGGCGCCGCCGTCTACTTCAGCCGGTACGACGACGGCGAGGTCAAGATCGTCGACTTCGCCGACGGACCCGCCGCGCCCAAGGTCAACGAGTGGGTCGACTTCCGCTCCGCCGCGCACGCCAGCGCGGTCGGCAAGTGCCTGCTCACCCAGCTCGACCACGACGGCCGCCGCGACCACCTGTCCCGGCACAAGATCGTGCGGCTGACCTCGAAGACCACGATCAGCGAGAAGGTGCTGCTGACCAAGCTGGAGAGCCAGCCGGCCAGCGCGCCCACCCTCGACCTGCAGGAGTACGCGATCGGCACCGTCTGCGCCGCCATCCCGGTGACCATCGGGGCGACGGTCGGCTGCCTCGCGCTCTCCCTGCCCGTCAACCAGGCCCACCGCCTCAAGGGCGCCGCCGACACCCTCAACGAGCGGGCGGCCCCCGTGCTGCTCTCGCTCGCCCTCTGACGCCGCACGGAACACAAAAGGGCGCCCCTCCCGGAGGAGGGGCGCCCTTGCGCTGTGCGCCGCCAGGGACTCGAACCCCGAACCCGCTGATTAAGAGTCAGCTGCTCTGCCAGTTGAGCTAGCGGCGCGCGCGAACGGGACAATCATACGGGGTCGGAGGGGGTGCTCATGACCACCCCCTCCGACCCCGGGCACCGGCCGGGCGGGGGCGGCCCGGCCCAGCCCGAGGGCCCGGACCGTTACCGGCCACGGCGGAGGCCCCGCGGGCGCCCTGCCCCTTGCCGTCGGCGACCGCCCGGTCCGGCACCCAGCTCCGCTCGGCGGCTGCGCGGCCCTGGAGGTCCGGGCGGGTGCCGCCGACGAGCGCGCCCGTGGGGGCGGTCGCCGGCACGACGGGCGGCCCGAACGGGGCGCGGGCGAAGGGCACTTGGGCGGTGGGGCGGAACTCGTGCACACGAGGTCCACCGGTGGGGCAGCCGGCCACTCACCGCTCCGCCATGGCGGATACCCGCGCCCTGTTTCCGGGCATGCTGAAGGGCCCGGCAAGAGGGGGGAGGTATGCCGGGCCCATCAGCGTGGGGGGAGGGGTGTGGCTCTTGAGGGGGGTGGTGTTGCTTGGGGGGGGGTAGTGCTGGGGGGTGTTGTCTTTGTGGGACGGCCCAGGGTGCTACCAGGCGATGTCGTTCGCGTGGGGGCCGGTGTGCTGCGCCGACCAGGCGATGTCACCGTCTGGAGCAGGCTGCGCCGATGCTGCCGTTGCGCCGATGAGCCCCATCGTGATGGAGGCAACGACGCCCAGAAGGAACCGAAGGGCGTTGCGGCGAATCGATGTCATGGCAGGCCTGTCCTGGGAGTGTGAGCTGGGGTGGTGCTTGGGGGTGCTGCGCCGGTTTGGGGGAACCGTACGACTGACTGAATTCTGTCGGACGCCGAGCCGGTGGTCTTCCCTTTTCACGTTCCGGATTCGGACATGGCCCTATGCGGACACATGGGACCGGATGGCCCCCGATGGGTCCATACACGAGCGCCGACCCTTAACCTGATCGAAGCCGGGGGTGACGTGAAGCATTGGGGGTGCGAGCAGTGACCGACGACCTTCTGCGCGCCCGGGCGCAGGAACTCTACGCTCTGGCGCTCGCCGACGCCGACTGGACACCAGAAAGCGTCTGTACGCTCACTGGCTGGTCACAAAGCGAACTCGACGCCGCACTGCACTCCTTGGCGTCGCTGGGCCTGGCCGCACCCTTCTCGTCCGCGCGCAGCGGCTGGTCGGTGCACTCCCCCGCGACCGCGATGGCGCAGCTCATCGAGGGCAGCCGGCGCCGGACCGAGGAGATGGTGAACACCATCACCGACACCCATACCGCACTGAGTCAACTGGCGGCCGAGTTTCAGCCGGTGCACATGCGCCAGCTCGCCGAGGCCCGCATCGAGGTCGCCGCCCAGCCGGCTCAGATCGCCGCGATTCTGGACGAAGCGGCCAGCACCGTCACGACCGAGATCCTCTCCATGCATCCCAGCGCGCTGCCGGAGGACCACCTCTTCGAGGCGGACGACCGCAACCGGGAGGCGCTCAGCCGGGGCATCGCGATGCGCTCCATCCACCTGGCCACCGCGGCGGCGGTGCCGCACGTCCGGGCCCATCTGCGCACCATGGTGAACGACGGTGGCGAGGTGCGGACCGCCGCCACGCTGCCCATGAAACTAATCATCGTCGACCACACCCTGGCGATCGTGCCGCAGTTCGGACCGGACACCAGGGACGACCGCGCCGGCGGCTCCGCCATGGTGCTGCGCAGCCCCGCGATGGTCGGCGTGCTGCGGCAGATGTTCGAGCACTGCTGGGCGTCCGCGTCGGACCTGTTCACCGACGACGTGGGCGCCGCGCCGGCCGCCCGGCACCGGGAGGTCGTCCGGCTGCTGGCCTCCGGCCTGACGGACGAGGCGATCGGCCGCAAGCTGGGCCTGTCCGACCGGACGGTACGGCGGATCGTGGCGGAGTTGATGCAGCAGATAGGGGCCGACAGCCGCTTCCAGGCCGGGGTGAAGATGGTCCGCCTCGGGTGGCTGGACGACGACCCCGCGCTGCTGGAGGACGTGGTCGGGGGCACCCCCGGTGGTCAGGTAGGATCCTCTCTGTCGGTGAGCGCCGCTAGCTCAACTGGCAGAGCAGCTGACTCTTAATCAGCGGGTTCGGGGTTCGAGTCCCTGGCGGCGCACAGACACGAAGGCGTTCCTCCTCCGGAGGGACGCCTTCGTTCGTCGGCCCCCGAACGAACAGGCGGCATCCTTGGGGACTCGGTGCGAAAATATGCCGTAGCGACGAGGTAGGGGCTCCGGCGGGGCCCTGCCGGGGCGTACGAGGAGGCCATGCACGCACACGACGCAACGCCGCCCGGTACGGACAGGGAGGCCCGGCCACGCCCCGGGACCCCCACGCCCGGAGGCCTGCTCGACCTTCTCGGGGTCGCGGCGATGGTCCTCGACCGGCACGGCCGGATCGTCCTGTGGAGCCCCGAGGCCGAGCGGCTGTTCGGCTACAGCGCGGCCGACGCGCTGGGCCAGAACGCCGGGCTGCTCATGGTGGAGCCCGCCAGGCTGGAGCTGGTCACCGAGCTGTTCAAGCAGGTCAGAGCGGGTGCGGTGTGGCAGGGCGTCTTCCCGATCGTGCACGCCGACGGCACGGTCCGTGACATCGAGTTCCGCAACATGCGCATGCTCGACGAGGACGGCGGGGTCTTCGCCCTGGGGCTGGGCGCCGACCTGGGCACCGTCCGCCGCGTCGAGACCGACATGGGGCTGTCGAGCAGCCTGGTCGACCAGTCGCCCATCGGATTGGCGGTCTTCGACACCGAGCTGCGCATCGTGCGGGTCAACGAGGCCCTGGAGGGCATGTACGGCCTGTCGGCCGCGTCGATGCTGGGGCGCACGATGCGTGAGGTCTCACCCGGTATCGACGCCGCGGGCATCGAGACGGCGATGCGGACCGTCCTGGAGACCGGGGAACCGCTGCTGGACCTGGAGACGGTCGGCCGCACGTACGCCGACCTGGGGCGGGACCACGCGTGGTCGATCTCGTACTACCGGATCGAGGACCCCACCGGGCGGGTGCTGGGCCTGGCCACCTCGGTGGCCGACTTCACCGAGCGGCACCACGCCGCCGAGGAGATCGCGGCCGCCCGCGGCCGGCTGGCGGTGATCGCCGAGGCGGGCACCCGCATCGGCACCACCTTGGACCTGCAGCAGACCGCGCGGGAGCTGGCCTCGGTCGTGGTGCCGATGCTCGCCGACATCGCCACCGTCGACGTGCTGGAGTCGGTGATGCGCGGTGAGACGGTGTCCCGGGTGGCCTCCGGCGAGACCGCCGAGTTCCGGGCCCTGGCGGTCGCCGCGGCCGACCCCGGCGAGGCGATCGGGGCCGTCGACCCGGTGGGCGAGCCGGCCTCGTACCCGACCGACCGGCTGATCACCCGGGCGGTGCGCGAGGGGCAACCGGTGGTGGTGCACCGGGTGAGCAGCCGCATACTGCGCCGGATCGCCCGGGACGACCGGGCCGCCGCGCTGCTGCGGCGGGCCGGGGTGCACTCGTACCTGGCCGCGCCGCTGATCGCGCGCGGCGAGGTGCTCGGCGTGATCGGCCTCTACCGCACCCGCAACCAGAAGGCCTTCGACGACCAGGACCGCACCCTGGCCGTGGAGCTCGCCGCGCGCGCCGCGATCTCCATCGACAACGCGCGGCTGTACGCGGGCGAGCGCCTGGCCGCCCTCACCCTCCAGCGGAGCCTGCTGCCGCACGACCCGCCGACGGTGGACGGCATGGAGATGGCCACCCGCTACATACCCGCGGTCCGTGAGGTCGGCGGGGACTGGTTCGACGTACTGCCGCTCAAGAACGGCAAGGTGGGCCTGATCGTCGGCGACGTGATGGGCAAGGGCCTGCGTGCCGCGGCGATCATGGGGCAGCTGCGCACCGCCACGCGGGCCTTCGCCCAGCTCGACCTGGCCCCCGACGAACTGCTGCGGCACCTGGACGACATCATCGGCAGCGCCGAGGGGGACTTCATCGCCACCTGCGTGTACGCGGTGTGCGACCCGGCGACCGGCCGCTGCCAGTTCTCCACCGCAGGGCACCTGCCGCCGGTGCTGGTGCCCCCCGGCGGTCGCGCCGAGCTCATCGACATCCCGAACGGCGTACCGCTCGGCGTCGGCGGGATCGGCTTCCGCATGGTGGAACGGGAACTCTCCGAGGGGACGGTGCTCGCGCTGTTCACCGACGGACTGGTGGAGGACCGCCGGCAGTCCCTCGACGTGGGCCTGCGGGCGCTGATGCGGGTCCTCAAGCTCAAGACCCGGCACCAGACCCTGGACGAGACCTGCGACCTGGTGCTGGGCGCCCTCCCGCAGTCGGCGGACGACGACGTCGCCCTGCTGCTGGCCCGGATGGGCCCCGCCGCCACCGCCGGGGTGTAGCGACGGGCTCCGTGGTGACCGGGCGGTGGCGCCCGGGTTTCCCACTGCCAGCTTTGTCTGTCTATGTTCTAAAGGTGAGGTCGTCACGACGGAGAAGGCCCTACCGCGGCGGACCCGCTCTGCGGGTCCTCGATTCGGTCGTACCGGTCGGCAGCGGGATGCTGCTGCCGCTGCTGCTGATCGTCGGCATCTCACTGAGCGACTGGCTGGCCGGCCCGCAGATCTACCTCGCGCCGCTGATGGTCATGGCGCCCGCGCTGGCAAGCGTCTCCACGTCCTGGCGGCGCACCCTGGCCATCGGCGCGGCCGGGCTCGTCGCGCAGCTGGCGCTGCTCCCGTACGACGAGGTACGGCTGCCGGACACCGCCACCCTGCTGTGGGGGCAGCTCATCGCCTACGTCGTGGTCTCGCTCTTCGGCACCTACATCGCGTGGCGCTACGAACAGGGCCGGCGGGTGTTCGCCGCCGTCCACTCGGTCGCCGAGGCCGCCCAGCGGGCGCTGCTGCTGCCGCCCGGACCGGTGGTGGGCGACCTGCGGCTGGCGGTGCGCTACGTCTCGGCGGCCGACACGGCGCAGATCGGCGGCGACCTGTACACGGTGATGGAGACCCCGCACGGCGTGCGCGCGCTGATCGGCGACGTCCGGGGCAAGGGACTGGACGCGGTGCAGACGGCCTCGGTGACGCTGGGCTCCTTCCGGGAGGCGGCGTACGACGAGGAGGCGCTGACCCGGGTCGCGCAGCGGGTGGACGCGAGCGTCGCGCGGCACATGTCGCCGGGCGAGTTCACCACCGCGCTGTTCCTGCAGTTCAACGATCCGGGGCAGGTGGGGCTGCTGCACTACGGGCATGTGCCCCCGCTGCGGGTCGCCCCGGACGGCACGGTCGTCTCGCTCGACCCGCCCGATCCGTGGGTGCCGCTCGGCCTGTCCCAGTTCGCGTCGGGGGCGCCGCCCCGGCCGTGGCAGGAGGCGCTCGGCGCCGACGACGTCCTGGTGCTGTGCACGGACGGGGTGATCGAGGCGCGCAGCGCCGTGGACGGCTCGTTCTACCCGTTGGCCGAGCGCGCGGCGCTGCTGGCCGCCGGGTCGGCGGAGGACCTCGACGCCGCGGTCGAACGGCTCTACGCGGACCTGCTGCGGCACACCGGCGGCAGCCTTTCCGACGACGCCGTGCTCATGCTGCTCGCCCGCTCCTGAACGGCGCCCGAGTCGACCGAATGAACGAACAGACATCCCAAATCGCTCATTTGGCCGGTTAACAACTCGTTTCCCGCCTTGCGATCAAGACGGGCATTCGGGAAGGCTGTGCGCGCAGGACATGTAAGCGCCAAATGGAATCTATCCTCCTCAAACGACAGGACAGGGACCCGTTTCGGCGCCTTTGACCGAGCGGAGCCAAGGGGAGACGGCTCCGGCAAGGGGGGTGGGCCAGCGGCGTGACCCAGCGCGGTCCGGTCGCCGACGAGCCGAAGCCGGCGTCGTCCGACCGGGAGCAGACCGCACACGTGTCAACACCCCGGGGGGCGGGGGGCCGCAACGCCCGGGACACCATCGCCGCGCGAGCGGCGCAGATGCTTCGGGGGGAGCATTCCCATGCCGCCGACACCGACCGGCGCCCAGCAGTACACCACCGACCACCCCGACGCCGGCGCGCCCGGCGCCGTACCGGTCATACCCCACCAGACCCGTCCCGGCCCGGCCCGGCCGCGGCCCGGCGCGGTGGCGCCCCGGTACGACTACGAGCACTACAGCAGACTCGCCGGCCCGCTGACCGAACCGGAGCCCGGTGTCCCGTACCGGGTGCGCTACCGCAGCCTGCTCGCGGAGGAGCCCCACCGGATCCGCGCGGCGCTGCTGCTCGGCGCGGCTCCGGTGCTCTCCGCGGTGCTGCTCGCCTGGCTGCTGCAGCCGGCCCACTGGACCCGCCGGGCGAACGCGCCCGGCTGGATGACGGCCTGCGACACCGTGATGCTGATATCCATCGGCCTGATCGAGCTCTTCCGGCTGATCAACGTGACGTCGAACGCGCACGCGACCCTCGTCGCCCGCGACCCGGTGCCCGTGGTCCCCGAGGAGGGCACCAAGGTCGCCTTCCTGACCACCTTCGTCCCGGGCAAGGAGCCCCTGGAGATGGTGCGGGCGACCCTGGAGGCCGCGATCCGGCTCCGCCACCGCGGCAACCTGGACGTATGGCTGCTGGACGAGGGCGACGACCCCGAGGTCCGGCGGCTGTGCGACCGGCTGGGGGTGCACCACTTCTCACGTAAGGGCGTCGAGAAGTGGAACCGGCCCACCGGCTCCTACCGCGCGAGAACCAAGCACGGCAACTACAACGCATGGCTGGACGCGCACGGCGACGACTACACGTTCTTCGCCTCGGTCGACACCGACCACGTGCCGCTCCCCAATTTCCTGGAGCGGATGCTCGGCTACTTCCGCGACCCCGACGTCGCCTTCGTCGTGGGCCCGCAGGTGTACGGCAACTACGACTCCGCCGTGACCAAGGCCGCCGAGAGCCAGCAGTTCCTCTTCCACGCCCTCATCCAGCGGGCCGGCAACCGCTACGGCGCCCCGATGTTCGTGGGCACCAACAACGCGGTGCGGATCAGCGCCGTCAAGGGCATCGGCGGTCTGTACGACTCGATCACCGAGGACATGGCCACCGGCCTCGAACTGCACCGCCGGCGCAATCCGGCCACCGGCCGCAAGTGGCGCTCGGTCTACACCCCGGACGTGCTCGCGGTCGGGGAGGGCCCGTCGTCCTGGACCGACTTCTTCACCCAGCAGCTGCGCTGGAGCCGCGGCACCTACGAGACGCTCATCAAGCAGTTCTGGAAGATGCCCTTCACCCTGTCCCCGGGCCGGCTGCTCAACTACACGCTGATGGTCGTCTACTACCCGATGACGGCGGTCAACTGGATGCTGGGCGGCCTCAGCTGCGCCCTGTTCCTGGGACTCGGCGCCTCCGGCGTCCAGATCGACTCCGAGGTCTGGATGATGCTCTACAGCGACGCCGCGGCCCTGCAGATCGGCCTGTACGTCTGGAACCGGCGGCACAACGTCAGCCCGCACGAGCCCGAGGGCTCCTCGGGGGCGGCCGGCATGGTGATGTCGGCGCTGTCGGCGCCGATCTACGCCCGCTCGCTGATCGACGCCGTGCTGCGCCGCAAGAGCCGCTTCGTGGTCACGCCCAAGGGCGACTCGGCCAGCCCCGACCGGCTGCTGTCCACCTTCCGCACCCACATCCTGTGGACGCTCGTGTTCGGCGGGTCACTGGTCGCGAGCTTCTTCAACGGCCACACCCACGTCGCGATGCGCACCTGGGCGGTACTGGCGCTGCTGCTCGCCGTCGCGCCGATCGCCGTCTGGTGGCTGTCGTCCGCCCGCACCAGGAGCGCCGCCCGATGACCTACCGACCGAGCCGCAGACTGCGGAAGATCGCCGTCGGGAGCACCGCCGTGAGCGTCCTGGCCGGGATGAACGCGCCCGCGCTCTACAGCTACACCGCGGCGACGTACCACGACTACAAGATCAACCAGCCGGAGTACAAGGCCGCCCACGGCCACTGGGAGCAGCTCGAGGTCCCGAAGAAGTACCGGATCAACGCCATCCACGCCGCGCTGCTGCACACCGGGAAGGTGCTGCTCATCGCGGGATCCGGCAACGACGAGACGAACTTCGAGGCCAAGTCGTTCAAGAGCGTCCTGTGGGACCCGGTGAAGAACACCTTCAAGGAGATCGACACCCCCAAGGACATGTTCTGCGCCGGCCACACCCAGCTGCCGGACGGCCGGCTGCTGGTGGCCGGCGGCACGGCCCGCTACGAGAAGCTCAAGGAGGCCGTGGACCGGGCGGGCGGCGCGATGCTGATCAAGAACGAGAACCCGGACGCGCCCCGGACGTTCCCCCAGGGCACGGTCTTCGTCAACAACGAGAACGGCCGCACCTTCCGCTCGGAGTTCCCGGTCACCGTCCCGCGGGCGAAGAAGACCGTCGACAAGAAGAGCGGCAAGGTCACGGTCACCGCGAGCGAGGTGCGGGTCTTCGTCCAGTCGCTGGTCAAGGGCGAGGCGGGGATCGTCAACACCGCCGCCCAGTACGAGATCCGGGGCCTGGAGGGCCCGGACCGGAACAACCTCTACGGACTGGCCACCAAGCTCGGCCTGGACAAGAAGGACTTCCAGGGGATCAAGGAGGCCTACGAGTTCGACCCGGCAGCGGAGCGCTACATCCCGGTCGACCCGATGAACGAGGCGCGCTGGTACCCCACCCTGGTCACGCTCGCCGACGGGCGGGTGCTGTCGGTCTCCGGCCTCGACGACATCGGCCAGGTCGTCCCCGGGAAGAACGAGATCTACGACCCCAGGACGCGGAAGTGGACGTACACCACCACGCGCTACTTCCCGACCTACCCGGCGCTCTTCCTCATGCAGGGCGGGAAGATCTTCTACTCGGGCGCCAACGCCGGCTACGGCCCGGCCGACGAGGGCCGCGTCCCGGGCCTGTGGGACCTGCGGACCAACCGCTTCACGGCGGTGCCCGGGCTCCGCGACGCCGAGGACCTGGAGACGGCCAGTTCGGTGCTGCTGGCGCCCGCGCAGGACCAGAAGGTGATGGTGCTGGGCGGCGGCGGGGTCGGCGAGTCCCACTCCTCGACCGCGCGCACCGCCGTGGTCGACCTGAACGCGGTCAGCCCGGCGTACACCGACGGTCCCGACCTGCCCGCGCCCACGCGCTACCTCAACAGCGTGCTGCTGCCGGACGACACCGTCTTCACCACCGGCGGCTCCCGCGACTACCGGGGGCGCAACGGCAGCGACATCCTCAGGGCGCAGATCTACGACCCGGTACGCGACGTCTTCCGGGACGCCGCCGACCCGGCCGTGGGACGGAACTACCACGCCGAGGCGCTGCTGCTGCCCGACGGCAGGGTGGCGGTCTTCGGCTCCAACCCGCTGTTCGGGGACAAGGCCGACACCACCCCGGGCTTCTTCGAGCAGCGCGTCGAGATCTACACCCCGCCCTATCTGTACCGGGACTCCAAGCCCTCGCTGGGCGAGGGCCCGCGGACGGTGGAGCGCGGCGGCTCGATGGCGTTCCCCACCCGGTACGCCGACCACATCGACACGGCGCGGCTGATCCGGCCGAGCGCGGTCACCCACGCCACCGACACCGAACAGCGGTCGATCGCGCTGGACATCGAGCGCGGCAAGGGGTCGGTGCGGCTGACCGTGCCGCAGGACCCGTCGCTGGTGCCGCCGGGCTGGTACATGGTCGTGGTCACCGACGAGGAGGGCACGCCGTCGGTGGCGCGCTGGGTCAAGGTGTCGTAGCCGCCTCGTCCCTGTGGGGGCGGGCGGGGCCCGGCGCGCGGTGTCTCAGGACGCCGCGCGCCGGGCCAGTCCCAGGGCGTACTCGGGCCACCAGTCGCCGGCCTTGGGACCGCCCTTGCAGGTGCCGTCGGAGTCGCCGGGGCGCTTGATCCACAGGTAGGCGTCGACCAGGTCGTTCCCGGTGTCGGTGGTCGGCGGGGTGCCCAGGCCCCGGCCGGGCGGGTTGCACCAGGCCTCGTCGTGGCCGCCCTGGAGCGGGCCGCGGCCGTTGCGGCTGGTGTCGATGACGAAGTGCTTGCCGTCGAGCCGCTCCGACAGCCGCGTGCCGTAGGCCGTGTTGTCCTCGGTGGTGTAGAAGTTCGAGGTGTTCAGGGCGAAGCCGTCGGCCCGCTCGATGCCGGCCTGCCGCAGCGGATCCACCAGTCGCGCGGGGTCCCGTACCCAGCCGGCGTTGCCCGCGTCCAGGTAGACGGCGGTGTGCGGCAGGTCGCCCAGGGTGTCGACGGCGTGGCCGAGCAGGGCGTAGCGCTCCTGCGCGAAGCGGCCGGGGGTGCACCCGTCGACCAGGTGGGTGAGCGCGTCAGGCTCCAGGACCACCAGCGCCTCGCGGTCGCCGATGCCGGAGGCGACCTGGTCCAGCCAGGTCCGGTAGGCGTCCGCGTCGGCGGCGCCGCCGCTGGAGTACTGGCCGCAGTCGCGGTGCGGGATGTTGTAGAGGACCAGGACGGGGGTGCGGCCGGCCTCCGCGGCGGCCCGCGTCAGGTCCTCGGCCTGGCCGCGGGGGTCGTCGGGGCCGATCCACTCGGCCACCGGGCGGCCCGCGATCCGTTCCAGCAGCGCGGCGTCCGCCTCACGGCCGTCCTCGCGCCACTGGCCGGCCTGGCGGGCGGCGGCGGTGTCCGGGTTGACCCAGAACGGGGCGCCGGCCATGGGAGTGCTCTGCCGCGCGCCCTTGTGCCGCCCGGAATCCGCGGCGCCGTCGCCGCGGGAGCAGCCGCCGAGGGCCACCGCGAGCACGGCGGCTACCGCCGCCGCGCGGGCGGCCTTGAGCAACGGGCCGGTGGAGGTGCCGTACATCCACTCCCCCTTGGATGGCGGACGGGACCGGTCTGCGCCAATCCTGACATACCGATCCGTCAAAGTGCTGTCAGAACGGGTCAGTTGCCGTTTTCCCGTCGAATGCCGCGGTCCGCCGGCATGGCAGAATCCCGGCGGAGCCGTGGCCGACGATGGCGGGAGCACGCCGTGACCGAACACCCGCACCCCCTTCCGCGCGAACGGCGGCTCGCCGAAGCCCTCGTCGGGCTCGCCGACACCCTGGGCGGGGACTTCGACATGGACGCCCACCTCGGGCGGCTGGCCACGGCCTGTGTGGAACTGCTGGACGCCCGCACGGCGGGGCTGCTGCTGGCCGGGCCGGACGGCGCACTGCGCGCGGCCGCCGCCGGAGCGGTCCCGGAACTGCTGCCCGCCCTTGACGAGGAGGGGCCGTGCCTGGACTGCTACCGGTGCGCGGCCACGATAGACGTGCCCGACCTGGCGCGCTGCGACGAGCTGTGGCCGCGCTTCGCGCCCCGGGCGCGGGAGGCCGGCCTGCACGCGGCGTACGCGGTGCCACTGCGCCGGGGCCAGGAGGTGATAGGCGCGCTGAGCGTGCTGCGCGCGGGCCCCGGGGAGCCGCCCGCGGGGGACGTGGAGCTGGCCCGCGCGCTGGCGGACGCGGCGGCCGTCGGGGTGCTGCAGCGCCGGTCCCGCCGAGAACAGGAGGCGCTAGCCGAGCAGTTGCAGGGGGCGCTGGACAGCAGAGTGGTGGTGGAGCAGGCCAAGGGGATGCTGGCGGAGCGGTGGGGGGTGGGCGTCGACGAGGCCTTCGGCGCACTGCGCCGGTACGCGCGCAGCCACCGGCTGCGGATGGCCGAGCTGGCGACCGGCGTGGTGGCCGGCAGCTTCGACACCGACCGGCTGCGGGACGGCGCGACCTGACACAATCGGTTACTGATTGTCAAGTCATGGCCTGAATGCGGGAGGTGATGGACCGTCTGCCCTAGGGTGGTACCCATGTCCGAGACATCCCTCCTGACGAGTACCCCGTCCATCGCCTCGGTCCGCCGCCGCGCGGAGGGCGACAGCACGGTGGTCACGCTCGACGGCGAGGTGGACGTGCTGACCGCGCCGCAGGTTTCGGCCGCGCTGGACCTGCTCACCGGGACGGACCGCCCGGACATCGTGGTGGACCTCCGGCCGGTCGACTTCATCGACTGCACCGGGCTGTCCGCGCTGGTGCGCGCACGCCGTCGCGCCGAGCAGCAGCAGGGGCGCGTACGGCTGGTGTGCCGGGACGGCTTCACGCTGCGGACGCTGCGCGCGACGCGGCTGACCCAGTACTTCACCATCCTGCCGGACTGGCCGGATCCCGCGGCCTGAGCCGCACCCCGCCCGCGCGCCCCCAACGCGCCCTGGCAGGGCCCGGATCGGCTGTTCTAGCCTGACAGGGCGGCCCAGGACCCCGGTCGCCGGCAGAGCAGCCTCCTACGCCCACAGGACGTGGTCCGGCCATGGCCAAGCTCGCGGCCTCCTCACGACTGTCCCTGTCCGATCCGAAGAGATCCGCCCTCGACGTCTCCTGGACGTGCTCGCTGTACCGCGCCCCCGGCAGCGACGCGCTCGCCGCGCGCATGAGCCGTGCCGCGCTGGAGATCCTCGCCGGCGGCACGGCCGGCGCCCGGATCTCCCAGGCCGTGCTGATGGCCTGCGACTACGTCGTCACGCACGGCCAGGCGCGGCGTTTCCGCGTCACGCTCGGCGTGGAGGACGGGCACTGCTCGGTGTGCGTCACCGACACCGGCTACGACCAGCCGCCCGCGCGCAACGGCGGGGCTCCGCCGGAACCGCCGTCCCCCTTCGAGACCACCCGGCTGTGCCGTCGACTGGCCGGCAGCGGCGACGAGGAGCCGCTGGACGGCGTGCAGGTGCACCACACCGCGGACGGCGCCGTGCTCGTCCGCTTCCGCGCCCGGCTGCCCGAGCCCGGCGAACCGCCGCCGGCCCACCGCCCTCCCCCGGACGTGCCGGACCACTCCCGCAGTCCTGGCACCCGAGGGTGAGGAGCGCCCGGCCGGCGGCCGCGAGGGGAGCGCGCCGCGGGCCGGGCGATCGGGGGGTCAGGCGCGGGGCGCCAGCGGTACCGTGCGGCCTTCGCGGGCGGAGACGGCGGCGGCCTCCAGCACGGCCAGCGTCGCGGCGGCCTGGGCCGCGGTGACCGGCGGCTCGGTGCCGTCGCGCAGGGCGGCGGCGACAGCCGCGTAGTACGCGGGGTAGTCCCCGGGCAGCGTCGGTTCGGGGCGGACGTCGTCGCCGGCGCCCAGCAGGCCCCAGGCGGACTCCGGTTCGGTGCCCCACGCGGCGCCGGGGGCGGGGCGGGCGCCCTCGCGCAGATCGGCCTCCTGCGGGTCGAGGCCGTGCTTGACCCAGCCGGCGGTGCTGCCGAGCACCCGGAAGCGCGGGCCGAGCTGGGCGGTGGTGGCGGTCATCCACAGGTGGGAGCGGACCCCGCCGGCATGGGTGAGGGCCACGAAGGTGTCGTCGTCGGCCTGCGCGCCGGCCCGGCGCACGTCCCGCTCGGCGTACACGCTCACGGCCGGGCCGAAGAGGGTCAGCGCCTGGTCCACCAGGTGGCTGCCGAGGTCGTAGAGCAGACCGCCGACCTCCGCGGGGTCGCCGGACTCGCGCCAGCCGCCCTTCAGGTCCGGCCGCCACCGCTCGAAGCGGGACTCGAAGCGCCACACCTCGCCCAGTTCGCCGCGCTCCAGCAGCCCGCGCAGGGTGAGGAAGTCGTTGTCCCAGCGGCGGTTGTGGAAGACCGAGAGCAGCAGTCCGCGCTCCGCGGCGAGCGCGGCGAGGGCGTCCGCCTCGGCGGCGGTGGCCGCCAGCGGCTTGTCGACGACGACCGGCAGCCCGGCCTCCAGCGCGGCCGTGGCGAGCGGGACGTGGGTCCTGTTCGGCGAGGCGATGACCACCAGGTCCAGCTCGTCCGCGCGCTTCCACAGCTCGTCCGCCGCGGAGGCGGTACGGACGTCCGGGTACGCGGCGCGGACCTGCGCCTGGCGCTCGGGGTCGCCGGTGACGACGGTGTCGAGGACGAGGCCGTCGGTGGCGGCGATCAGCGGGGCGTGGAAGACCGAGCCGGCCAGGCCGTAGCCGACCAGTGCGACGCGAAGGGGTGCGGAAGCCATGCGCCCCACTTAAGCAACGCTGTTGCGAAAGTGCAAGCGTGCCCGACAATGGGCAGGTGAACAACGCAACCGCCGGAGCCAACCTGCCCGCGCTGCGCAGCCACAACACCGCGCTGGTGCTCGGGTTGCTGCGCACCGCGACCGTCGCGGACGGCGAGGGGATCAGCCGGCTGGAGCTCGCCGAGCGCACCGCCCTCACCCCGCAGGCGGTCAGCAAGATCGTGGCGCGGCTGCGCGCGGACGGCCTGGTCGACGAGGCCGGCCGCGGGGCCCCCACCGGCGGCAAACCGCGCACCCTGCTCCGGCTGGCCCGCCGTGCCCGGTACGCGGTCGGGGTGCACCTGGACCGCGACGAGGTCACCGTGCTCCTGGCCGACCTGGCGGGCGAGACCACCGACGCCCGCACCGCTCCCCTCGACCTCGGGCGCCCCGCGGCCGAGGTGCTGCACGCCGTCGCGGACCTGGTGCGCGCGACCGTCGCGGACACCCCCGGCGCGAGCGGCGCGGTGCTGGGCGCCGGGGTCGCCTCCCCCGGCCCGCTGGACCACCGGAGCGGCGCACTGCTGCGGATCACCGGCTTCCCCGCCTGGGACGGCTACCCGCTGCGCGACGCGCTCGCCGACCGCCTGGGGCTGCCCGTCGTCCTGGACAAGGACACCAACGCCGCCGCCCTGTCCGTGCTGTCGCCGCCCGACCGCACCGGACCCGGGGACTCCTTCGGCTATCTGCACCTGGGCAGCGGACTGGGCGCGGGCCTGGTCCTCGGCGGCACGCTGCACCGCGGCGCCAGGACCGGCGCCGGGGAGTTCGGGCACCAGGCGGTCGCCCTCGACGGGCCGCGGTGCGCCTGCGGCAACCTCGGCTGCCTGGAGGCGCTGTGCCTGGCCGCCGTCGGCCGGGGCGACCACGCCGGGGCGGCCCGGGTCCTCGGGCTCGGCGCGGCGAACCTGGTCTCGCTGCTCGACATCGACCGCGTCGTCCTCGGCGGGCGCACGGTGCTGGCGCGGCCCGAGCTGTTCCGGAGCGAGGTCGCCGCCGCCATGGACGCCCGTACGCGGCGGTCGGCCGGCCGTACCGTCCCCGTCGCCCTCGTCCCGGACGGCGCGCGCGCCGTCGCCCGGGGCGCGGCGCTGCTGGCCCTGGCCCCGCTGTTCGGCCAGACGGCGGGCGGCTGACCGCCCGTACGGGTAGCCGTCGCGGACCGCCCCGCGTCGTACGGGCATATGACCGTACGAACGTGAGAACTTCGCTGCCCATGAGGTGGCGCAGCGCTCTTGCCATGACAGCGGCCACGGTCGTGCTGACCGCGGCCCAGGCGACCGGAGAACCCTTCCCCGTACGCGCCCGGCTGCAGGAGGGTCCCCGGACCTTCGTGGCGGGCGCCGCGGCGCGGGAGTTCCGGGTGGAACTGGAGAACACCACCCGGCGGGCGCGGCGGGACGTGCATCCGGTCATCGTCCTCGTCGACCGCGACCGCACACTGATGGCACGCCATATTCGACTGGAATACCGCGAGTTCACCACCGGCGGGACGAAAGGGGCCGATGCGCCGTCCGCGCCGCGCTGGCGGCCGGTACGGGTGGCGCACACCGACAACGACGAGAACGTCGCGGTGGTGGCCGAGCACGACCCCGGTGTCGTCCTGCCGGCGCACCGCACGGTGCGCGTCGCGCTCCGGCTGCGCTTCACCGCGGACGCCCCGCCCGGTCCGGTCGCGGCCACGGCCACCGTCGTGCAGCGGCGCGGCGCGGACGGCGACTGGGTCGGCGAGTCGGCGCCGTACCGCTTCACCGTCGCGCCGCCGCTGGACGCCTCCGGCGGCGTGCCGCCGACGGCCCCGGGGGCGGCGCCCGGCGCGCC